>JAVEYW010000028.1 GCA_034003325.1 Desulfobacterales bacterium | reverse complement strand
AAGAACCATATTCATTCAGACGACAGAATCCGTGAGACCCAACAGAAAATTTCCAAGGCGACACAGGGTCAAACAACATCGATTTTTCTATGAATACAAAACAAATTGTTAAGGAAACGGCATTGAGATAATGAGAGAGAGCCTTATGAATACCGGGAATAAAAAAGCAACTATCATGCTGGTGGACGATACCCCGGAAAACTTGAATTTTTTAGCTCAGCTGCTTACCGGGCACGGATATAAAATAGTGGAATTTCCCAACGGTGAAATGGCCTTGCGGGCCATCGCCAAGAACCCGCCGGACTTGATTCTGCTGGATATCTTGATGCCTGAAATGGACGGATTCGAGGTATGCCGACGCTTGAAACTCATTGAAAAACTAAGAGATATACCGGTTCTTTTCATCAGCGCGCTGGACGATACTGCCAACAAGGTCAAAGCCTTCTCGATAGGCGGTGTGGATTACGTGACCAAACCTTTCCAGGAAGAGGAGGTCATTTCAAGGGTGCGTGTTCATCTCGAGCTACAAAGGCAGAAACAGGAGATTAAGCGACTGTTAAACGAAACGATGGTTGGCACAATCAAAGCGCTAAGTGAACTGCTGGCCATATCCTGCCCCGAGGCGTATCGGAAAACATTGAAGATAGCTCAATACGTGCGCACTTTCGCCGAAAGAGCGCACCTGGAGAATGCGTGGATGTATAGTGTCGCAGCCAATCTTTCGAACTTGGGGAAACTTGTCGCTTTATATTCTAAAGAAGATACAAAAGAAACGATTCCGATTCAAACCGATACACAGCCAGACCCCCACCGCAACACCTATAAGGAGGTTTCTGATATCCTGCGCAATATCCCTAGGTTGGCCATTGTTGCCGCCATGATTGAAAAAATCGGCTTCTTTCCGTATATCAAAACGCCTTGGCAGGACTGGCCGGCCGAGATTTTAGGTAGTCAACTATTGACCATTGCTTCCGGTTTCGAAGATCAACGAGAAAGTGGTTTTTCAGAAAAAGAAGCCCTGCTGTTAATGCATAAATCCCAACTCCCGGACCTTTTTCACTCAGATCTATTGCGTGATTTCGGGCGAACGGTCTTTGGCGTAGACATAGCAAATGCTGAAAATTTGCAGATTCAAGAAACACAAAACGCGATGATGGTGGATTTGGTGGCGTTACGGCCAGGCCATATTCTAGCTGAAGACCTTATCTCAAAATCCGGAACACTGGTGCTTTCGAAAGGGACGCACCTCACACAAAACCTCTGCTTGTTGCTAAAGACAAAAAACTGGAGAAGCCCGATAGTCTTACCCATCAAAGTGTTTCTGAGTAGCGAGAGCGTTTTGTCTGATACGGCAGCAGTCGAAAGCCTTTTTTTTTCTGATCAGGGCGATAAACCATTCACCTCAAAACCTTAACCTGGAGTATAGAGAAGTTTTCCCCATGAATAAGCAGAATAAAAAAGCAACTATCATGCTGGTGGACGATACCCCGGCGAACCTGCATCTTTTGGAAAATATGCTCCAAAGTCGTGGATATAAAATAGTGGAATTTCCCAACGGTGAAATGGCCTTGCGGGCCATTGCCAAGAACCCGCCGGACTTGATTCTGCTGGATATCTTGATGCCTGAAATGGACGGATTCGAGGTATGCCGACGCTTGAAAGCTGATGAAAAACTTAAAGATATACCGGTTCTTTTCATCAGCGCGATGGACGATACTATCAACAAGGTCAAAGCCTTTTCGCAAGGCGGTGTGGATTACGTGACCAAACCTTTCCAGGAAGAGGAAATCCTGGCGAGGTTAACGACCCATCTCAGCCTGCGTTGGGCGCAGCAGGAACTAAAAAAACAAAATCTTTATCTGGAGGATCTGGTCCGGGAAAAAGTCAAGGAAATTTCTGATTCGCAGCTGTCAACCATCCTCGCGATATCCAAGCTGGCAGAGTATCGAGATGATGAAACAGGACAACATATCGAGCGCACTCGCATATTTTGCAAAATCCTTGCTCAAGAACTGCAGAAAAATAAACGTTATGCTAAAATCATCACGGATATGTTCATTGAAAATATCTTTCATGCCAGCCCACTGCACGACATTGGCAAGGTAGGCATTCCTGACCACATCCTCTTAAAGCCGGGAAAGCTCACCCCTGAGGAGTTTGACATCATGAAGACTCACACCACGATAGGGGCTAAAACCCTTCAAAATGTACGTGATCGATATCCCCAAAATGCCTTTATTAATATGGGCATTGATATTGCGAGATCGCATCACGAAAAGTGGGATGGCACCGGTTATCCTGATGGGCTTGCCGGGGAGGAAATTCCATTAAGTGGACGCATCCTCGCCATAGCGGATGTCTATGATGCTCTTCGCTCTAAGCGGCCGTATAAAAATCCTGTTTCTCATGAAAAAAGCTGTGCGCTCATTCGAGAAGGCACTGGAAAGCACTTTGATCCTGCGGTCGTAGGTGCATTTTTATCGATCGAATCCGAATTTTGTGAACCAATCGTCCAACATTTGGACACGTGAAGTCGCCCATTTCTCGAGCAGGACGTTGGTGCCAAAAATGATCCGATGCGGGGGCGTGGGCCGAGTTTGGCGTTTCGTCTTGCATAATATATTTGAACGAGTAATACGCCGGCGATCCGGATTCATCCCAGGTGCAAACGGGTTAATTTGATCTCTACGGTAACAATTCAAGGGAAAGTCCGTTTCATGGTCTATAAGGATAAAATGAATTCCGATATCATGATTAAATTCATGGAACGGTTAATCAAAGGTCCGGAACAAAAGCTATTCCTAATACTCGACAATCTTAAGGTCCATCACAGTTACATAGTAAAAGATTGGCTCGAAGAACATAAGTCACAAATTGAGGTTTTCTTTCTCCCGTCCTATTCCCCTGAGCTAAATCCGGATGAGTATCTCAATTGCGACCTGCAAGCCGGGGTTCATTCAGGAACTCCGGCAAGGAATACAAGATCACCTAAAGAAAAAGGCCGTATCCCATTTAAGAATGCTGCAAAAAATTTCATACTGAGTAGCCAGATACTTTAAGCAGCCGAAAATTGCTTATGCAGCATAGGTCGTCTATTAAGGTGCCGGGTTAATATTATCATTTTTATAATCTGGACTCCGAGGGTCGATCAGATCGCCCGTGGTTGAAAATTAAAACCCAGATGGAGTCACTGAGATGGGTATGCAGGGTTATTTTAATTGGGGTGGCAAACATAGACCCAGTATCCACAATATGATGTATAACCGATTTTCGCTCAATCCACCCTCTGAATTGCAGAACAGTTGCCAAACCCATCACTAGTCCGCCACCTTTTTAAATGTGAAGACTCTATTCGGTATGATTCACCCAGCCCGGGGCCGACTTTGCCTGTTAATGTTACATTGCCACAAGGGGTAATTTTAGGTTGCTATTCATGGATATTTTGCCCCTGTTTCAATCAAGACTGTAAGCCGGTTCACAGCTTTTCAGCGGAACTACAAGGGCTACCAGTCACTAAAATCCACAACAAAGTAAATTTCATCAGGAGACCTTATGCCAAAGGCAGAAAAAGACAGGGATATCGAACAAGGCCATACTACCAGCCAGATGGTGGGAAAACTCCGTCGACTGGCGGACTGCATCGAACAAAGGAAACAGTTCAGAATCCAGATCGCCGGGGAAATGGTTATGGTGCCTTCAGATGCAGCGTTCAATATCGAGCACGAGCGGGAGGGAAATTTGGAGGAGGTTAGATTTCAGTTTAAGTGGCGTATAGGATAATTTCCGCTTAATCCATCCGAAGCAAAAATTTTGGACGGTTTTTTGGTTTATCGCCCGCAAATCCATTTTTTGTCATTTTTTTATCTGATTGGTACCCACACCATTGTTGATTTTAAAATTATTTGAGTATGAATTTTCTGTTTAAATTGAAACGGTTTCGGAATTTTCAGATTATTTGATAGGAGTCGCTGCACTCCGGCTGATTTGATTGGGTTTTTTTAGGGCATACCAAGAAGCATCATATCAAAAAGAGAGGGGGCTCATCGGCAAATACAGTCTCCCCTCATTGGCATGATGCCACCTCAACCGGCTATCCCTTGTCGGGTTGCTCCCCAGCAGAGCCCGGTGCCATTTCACCGGAAGCTGATAATCTTATTTTGGGCTATAAAATTTCAGAAGCTCACTCTGGGCATGCTCGGCACGGACCGATTTTTGTTGTTTCATTGCAGCGGCAATAAGCGCCGCCCTGGCCAAGTGGTTGGCTTTTCGACTGTTGGCCATCCATGGAATATGCGAGGTCCTATCCGAAGGGTTCAATAGCGACGTTCTCGAAATGAATCTTGAAAGAAAACAAGAGGAGGTTTACCCATGACCGCAGACATCGATATTAAGTCGTTCCTTTCATCACCTCATTGCAAATCACTTGCCCGCGCAACAGCAGACACTTACCGCCACGCAATCAATAGCCTGACTTCCTTCATTTCAGGCCGTGCGGGGAACCGACCTGAACCCAGCATAACGGCAGACCTGCTGAACGATTACACACAGCACATGGCCGGCCTTGGCAAATCTGGGAAAACGATCCAGCAATACATAACGATCATCAAGATCGCCATGCGGTCCATCGGCCACCCGATCGAATACACCTACCGGATACCCAATGCCGAAAAAAAAGCGCACAAGCTCAAGTCGATGAACCGGTGGTTCACCGAAGACGAAATCAGGCAGTGCCTTGGATACCGATGGCCGGAGTTCCATATCCGGAACCACTTGATTGTCAGGCTTATGATTGAGACCGGCGCCCGGGTCCGGGAGATTGCCAACGTCCGATTCAAGGACGTGGCCATGACCAAAAAGACGGTGTGGCTCACCGATTCAAAAACGGAGCCGCGGCCAGTATTTTATTCAGACGACACGAAACGTAGCTTCGAAAAACTTTTACGGGCCACCAACGTCATTATTTTTGACCATCAGGCCCGAAAGGTTTTCCCGTCTCCGCAGCACATCAAGAAAATTATCACCGACATGTTGGTCGATATCGGAATCAAAGATTCGAAAGACGGCAGGGGCCCGCACACCTTCCGGCATTATTCAGCGACATATCTTCATTACGTGGGCGGCATGAGCCTTGCCGACATTGGGCGGCTGTTCGGGGATAAACCGGAAATGATTAGGGATCGGTACCTGCACCCTACGCCGGAAATGATGCAGGCAAAAATGGAAAAGGCGATGAATTGGTAGTTCTGACTTTTTTCGAAATTGCCAACCTGCGCCGGGCAGGGAACGCAGCTCCAGCCCACCCCTGCCCCACCGCCCCCAGACCCCCGGCGCCCGGATGGACCTAAAAAATATCAAACGGCCTTTACATTGGTTTCTATCATCCAAATTTTTTCCCAGCAGGCATCTATCCATTCTGCGATATGTATATAATAAAGCAGATACCCCTTTCGCAGCTAATAGATTCTAAAGCTCATATACTATATATCCTGATATCCTGATTTTAACTTAATATATATTATGTTATTGATTTTTTACATTAAAAATAAACCGATACGAATAATCAACACATTTTTTCAAGATCGCGCTGGCAGTCAATACACAGCCGACAACTCGGCATCGCCCTTCTTCGCTTTTCAGGGATCGGTTCGCCACAATTTTCGCAATCAGTCGTCCCGGGCCGGCCAAGTTCATTCTGAATTGCCTTCACGCCGGTGCTGCTTTGAAGGTTTATGAATTTGTCAGCCACATCACAATCGTCCATCTTCCTTCCCTTTTGCCTGTTATAAATTCGCCTGTTTGAAATACGTTTGCCAATCAGTGTGCTTAACGACCAAATCTTTAACGCTGTCGATTCTCCGGAATTGCCCTGAAAATTTGTTATCCGTATCCGTGCTCACGTTCCATGGCTTATCTACCAAGAAAACGAAAACATCCTATTTCATGAGCGCAATTGCGGTATCGAGGTAATCTTCAACAAAGATGGGTTCTATTCGTGAGTCTCACTGGCGTCTATGCCAGTCCTTTCTAAAATCATTCGTGAGCATAAGCCCCAGAAATCCACCAGGCAGCCGTCCAGATCCGTTGCGAAACTATTTGCAGGCATATCAAACCTCCATATCGTCAATCAATTTTTTGGTCTGTTCAGGAGACAGGAGTTTCAACGGGCTTCCCTTCCATTGAGCAAGCTGGCAGTGCGGATATTCTACTTTGCTCCCCGGCCAGTTGCCGGCCCATTCGAGGCCTTCGGCCACAGCGACCTCTCCATATATTTTCCACAGGTCCGGCCGGCGCATCGACCAGTCGATCTTTCCGCCTACCATAACGGCAGAATCGAACGCCAAACCATAGTTGTGATAGCTCTCTCCCGGGCCAGCCCATGTGATGTGTTTTCCGAGCCGCCCATTTTGCGGCCCCACATCAATCAGGACCTTCGCAAGAAAGTCAAAGCCCCTGGCATCAAGGTCCATGGCCTTGCGTTTAATCTCGCTTATCCCACGAGTGCTTCTGTAGATAATTGCCTGCTCTTTCAAGGAGCGCTCAATGCAATATGTGATAAGCTCAACTCCGAGAGCCTCGCACCGGTTACGAACAGAAAGAATTTTTTCGGGCAAGGATTCCTTTTTTTCAATAATTTCGTCCATCTCTTTTTGACTGATCATCTTTTTTATTCTTCCTTCCTTCATTATTTCTTGTTTCGAAGAGCTACGAAACAGTCGTTTTTTATTACTCTGCAACATAAGGATAGAAAAGCACGCTTTTCTGCCACATAGCGGATGATTCCTGCACCATAGCGGCGAATTTCTGCAACATAGCAGGCACTTTCTGCAACATAACTTTCGGCTTTTTTTTAATTAACATGCCATTTTTGTTATGCTTCCAGTTTTTTAGCATCTTTTTTCTGCAACATAGCGGGCACCTTAACCACCCCTCACCCCACCCGCCACGCAAAATAAAAAATTTGCCTAATTCCTTAAATGTATTTTGTGGAGGATTTAAATTTATATAAATCTCAACCTTTTGAAAAATAGATTTAAGGAAATAGACATCGTACTCCTTTTTCATATATATTTTTATAGTCATCCTGGCGCTATGTTGCAGAAACGTACTGATTGAAGCAATCCTTTTGATTTGATACGATAAGCGAAAAACGGCAGGCTTCGCTATGGTGCAGAAATGGCTGCTATGGTGCAGAAATAGCCCCTTATGTTGCAGAAATCGGCACCTATGTTGCAGTAAAAAAATGTAAAGGCTCTTGTAGGAGAGATTTAAGCTCGCTATGTTGCAGGGCTCACCTGGGGCTGAGGATGAAAAATTTGTCAGCTCATCTCCGTTGTATTTTTGGGGTGAGCAAAAAATATATTTTTCTTCACACGAAAAAATACAACGCGCCAAGGAGTACTTTTGGGGTGCCTGGGAAAAGCTATTTTTTGGGGGTTGAAAAAATCCCATTTGCGCAACGGCTCCTATTCGTCCAAGTCAAGAATGGTCGATTTCGTGTCTCGAAGGTAATGAGACAACTGGAAGAGCTTCGGCGTCGGCAGGTATCCCCGTGACGACTTGATCAGCCGCTCTTCTATGAACGGTTTTAGCTCCCGGTAAATGGTTGACCGGTCGATATCGAGAATATCCCTGAAGTAAGTTTGCTGTATTTTGTGCGCCTGGTTGTCCGGGGAACATCTCAGTAGCTCCCTGACGATCAAGGATAGGTGCTCTTTCCGGTCTACGCCTTCGTTTATGTGTGCTTCGAGCTTCCTTACGACGTCCGCCTCGTTCACAATATAGTTCTCCTTCCTGTATTGTTCCGCATACTTGTCAAGCTGGCAGTTCCGGCTGGCATAAATTGAGTCAAGCCAGGTGGAGATAAAATCAACGTGTTTTTTCTCAACGGAAATGGTTTTAAAATCATCGCTCGATGACAAGTCAAGCACCGCGGCCGCAACGCACATGCGGCAAAAGTTTTTGCGGAAATCCTCAGCATAGACGATCGGAAGATCGTCGCAGCCGCCGAACTTGGCAGATAAACTTTCAGCTTCGTTCCGGATGGCGGAATTAATTTCTGGCGATAGCTTTATTTTGTCATGCGTGAGGCTCCATGCATAAAAAATAAGCGCCTTCAGGCTTTCAGGCGTGAGACGACACCCAATCCCGGTTGGCCGTCGAACATTATAAATCAGCGATTTATCGCGAATGTCATTGGACGCCGCGAACATTACCACGTCAAACCGGCGGATCATCATCTTTGGGAAAACATCCTTAATCGATTCACACCCGAACCGGAAGGATCCCATGGTCTTTTGATCGGCGGCATTGAACGGGTTCTTCGGGTTGCAACTGAACAGGCATCTTACCTGCGCCTCGAACTCCTTCGTCGCGATCCTGTCGATTTTCAGCCGGCCGCGGTCAATGGCATCCGCCATGGTCTTTAATTCCTGCTGGTCGACGTCCTGTGCCTCATCGATCAACAATATCTGCTTGTTCATTTTGAGCAGTGCCCCGGCTTTGACTCGCCACCCGGTTCGCTCATTATGCTCAAGGCCGTAAACGATACCGGTCCTTGATGCGGTCTGCCCGGAAACGATTGTCCCAACCCCTGCGAACTTCAATGTGTTTTCGAAGACCGTCGATTTGCCGGTACCTGAGTCGCCTATCAACGCCGCTGACAGCCACCCGCGGATAATTTCATCCTCATGAAAATCAATCCATAACGGGGAGCACAATGTCAGGAGAACGCCAATGTGGATGTCGTACCGTTCATATATCCGCGTCACGTTGAACATGAGGTCATCGATTATTTCGCCGGTCATGAGGTCGTATTGCTGAAGGGATCTAAGGTGCGGTTTGGCGTCATCAATTCGAAAGGCCTGCCAGTCTTCTTCCTGGGCCTCAATCGAATCGATCATCATCGTTGGCATTTGATTTTTCGGATGCGTGTGAACATACCCAATGGCTCGGTATTTCCCAACCGGATAGATTTTCGGGCTGTTGATATAAACCGATTTTTCAACAAGCTCGGTCGCGCTGGTCCCGGTAATGACCTGGTGCGCGAGGACCTCTCTCAGCGTCGTTCGGTCAATGTCCTCGACCTCGACAACCGGGTGGCGCCCCTTGTCACACACGAACTTCTGCAGCGCGATCTCGAGCTGCGTGTCCCTGGCATGAACGGCTGTAAGCTGAATCCTGTCCCCTATCTTAATTGGAATCGGCTCATCGCACGAAAATTGCCAGTCGGCCCGGCCGGAGCAGCCAATTTTTTTCCGGCCTTCGCAATCGAGGACGCGAACTTTTGTTGGCGCATGGTATGCCTCTGTGTTCTCGCCGAAAATCATGATGTCGCACTGAACGCGCTTCCCTGCATATTCGGGATCATCTATTTCCGAAAACGACTTTAATTTAATTGGTTCTGGGATCTCAGGGGCTTTGACAGAAAAATCTTCCGGCGCTGCTGCCGCGATTTTTTCAAGCAGATCTTTCCCCGTGCCGCCGGCCTTCACGATATAATCAGTGAAGTCCTTATTCTCCTTGTCTTTTGGGTTCTCGAAAAGCCATATGATTTTCAGGGACAGGACTTCGCCCTTCCTTACAGCCGACCTGAACAAGGACCGGATTGACTTGTTCACCGCATCCCGGCCGGCCTCGTCGCAATCCCAAACGAGAACCGCATGGTGTCCGGAGAATGCTTTTACCCATTCCGGGTCAAACGCCTCCTTCCCGTTCGTCGGGGAAACGCTCAACAATCCGGATTCCTGCTCAAGCAGCATGGAGTCGAACTCGCCTTCGGTAATTGCGATCGTTGACCCTGGCGCCGCCTTCACCAACCGGTCGATGCCCCACAGGCGCTTTTGGTTGTACCCGGTAACGCCTATGGATTTGGGCTTGATCTCCTTTTTCCATGCGTGCTTTCGGATGTTCACCAACTGACCATCCTGGTCGAACACCGGGAAGGTTACCCGCTGCTGCTTCTCACTGAAACCGATCTTGTATTTGGTAATAGAGTTGTCATTCAGGCCGCGATGGTTATGAAGATAATCCCTGACCTCATCACTGATAGCTGCGGCAAAAAAATTGACATCTTTTTCGGTAGGGGGCCGGTCCTTTTTGTCGGTCGTCTTTACGTTCTTTTCCTTGGCCCAATAGCTGACGATCTCGCCATAATTTTTACCGATGATCCCTGGATAAAAATCCCGGCACAGGTCGAAAAACGAAAGCTTTTCGCGCATTCCGCCGGCGCTATTAAATGTCACAAGCGTTCCGCGGCCAGTGCCCTGCCCTACATAAACCCCGGCACTCGGGTCGTTGTCTTTTTTATATGGGTTTTTGCACTCGGCGAAGCCTTTGTCACTCGTGCTGCCCGTAAACTCAACGCCCATTTTTTGGTATTCGCTTACAACATCAATTCGGCTTAGAATTTCCGCGCGAACTGCTTTCCAATCCACCTTCGACATGGCCGGCCCCCTCGGATTGATCAATAAAAAAACGTTCCAGCATCCTGAATGTTGTCTTCTCTGCGAAGGGTCTGTTAGGGCATGCCCAGACATGAATGCCGTGGCGCTGGGACCATGCTATTGCGGAGGAATAAATTGTTTTCGGGTTGAGCTTGGACCTGGAAGGGGGCGCCCTCAATATGGAAAGCCAGTCAGCCTCTATGATTAAAGCCGCATATTGAAAAGATGACATCCGTTCAATCTCACGCTGGAACCGGGACCGGCCCTTCCCGCATGATCCGAACAAATCTGATATGGATTTTCTCTCGATGGTTATTTTGTCTTCGTGCCCACCCAGGCTATAGTCTCCAGTCGGCAATGTTTTGACAGTCAGCTTCGGTTTCGGCACACAATTTAAAAATAGAAACGGCGTCTGCTCGCGCGTATCTATTATAATTTCGATCGGCTTTTTTTGAATCATGGGTTACGCCGCTTTCTGGTTTAAAATCAATGTTTCTTCGATAAGTTTTTCCTTGAGCATCGTTTTCCGGCGTAGGCTGTCGTCTCTTCCGATTGCTTCCCGTATGGCCTGAAACTGACCAACGGTGATGCAGAAAAGTTTTGCCCGGCTGATGGCGGTGTAAATCCACGACCGGTTGACGAAAAAGCCGAACGATTTGTGAACCGGGATAATGACAACTGGTGCCTCGGATCCCTGCATCCGATGGCAAGTGCAACAATAGGCCAACAGCAGGTTGTTCACCTTCAGGGGGAGCTTCACGATTCTTTCCGGGTCGAAAAACTTGACGGTTATTTTCTTGCCGTCAACGGCCACCACTTCGCCCATGTCACCATTTACGATCAAAACCTTTTCGCCGTCCTCCGACTCGATGCCCTCGTTTTTGGTTTGGATCACCTTATCCTTGGCTCTGAAGATTGTGTCTGCGGATTGTGCGCATCCGGCCGGCAGCGGGTTTAGTATCCCCTGCAGCACATCATTAATCGCATCGCATGAAAGGGCGGATCGGCTGTTGGTCGGGCTGATGACCTGGACATCCCAAACCGGGTCAAGCCCGCGGACGGCAATTCGCTCTGTCACAATATTTCTGATAACTTCCTGTATCCGTTCTGGTGTGCTCACTTCGATGTGCCGGAGGTTGAGGCCGTCTTCAGGCTTTAGTTCCTTGCATGGGTCATATTGCTGCCCGGCGGCGATTTTATGGCACGACTCAACGATCAGCCCGCTATTCCGGTGTATCATGGTCAACTCAACATGCGGGACAACGCTGGAAGCCATCAGGTCGCGCAGCACGGCGCCTGCACCTACAGATGGAAGCTGGCCTTTATCACCAACGAGGAGAAGCTTCGTTTTCCGCGGGTCAATGGCTTCCATGACACTCGCCATCAAATCATTCGGCACCATTGACAATTCATCGATAATGATGAGGTCGGCTGGGAATTGGCTGTATTTGTTGTAAGCGAATGAAAAGCCATCAACGTCAAACTGGCAGCCAAGTGCGCGGTGAATGGTTGAGGCATATTCGGATGTCACCTCTTGCATTCTCTTCGCGGCCTTTCCTGTGGGCGCCATTTGAAGAACAGAAAGCCGCCGTGAATTCGCCCAGTTGAGGACTTCTTTTATGGTAGTGCTCTTTCCTGTGCCTGGGCCGCCGGTAAGGATTGATATCGAATTATCTTGGACCATTTTCACAGCAGTCAACTGCTGCTCAGTCAGTTTAATTTCCATGCTATATCCCTTCAAGCTCCTCTTCGGAGATTTCGTACTCTTCTGCGTCTTCCGACTGCATTTGAGATTCCAGTTGCGATTGCGACTGCGACGGCGATTCATTTTTTGCCGAAAGCAGCCTTTTGATTGCTACCGCGATCTCAGTTTCACTCCGATCGGTTGGGGCCAGCGCATACGAATAACCCCTCGCAACGATGTCACCATTTTTCAACAGCCGGGCAAGCCCGTCATACGGGTTGTTCCCGATAAGCTCATTGACCGCTTTTTCAATCTCGGAGAAAGCTACCCAGGTTGAACCATCAATAGACTGCGCCTCAAGAAGGACATGCAGGACCGCAGCCATCGCCCGTTTGCTATCGCGCGGATCCATTCCAATCGCCATGGCAAGCCGGTCTGCCGTCAAAAACCCGATTTTCCGGATCTTGGTAATGACATACGGGTTCTCTTTTATTTTTTCTACCGCATTGGCGCCGTATGCCTGAATCAAATCCATTGGGAGAGACTTCTTGATTCCGGGCACAAGGGAGAAGATTCTTTCGAGTTCAATGAGCGTAGATTCAATCTTCTCATTCGATATCAGCGCGGTCTTGATCTCCAAGGCCCGCTCAAGGGTTATCCCGCGAATATCACCAGCCACTTTTTCGGGGTCGTTTTTGAGGACGTTTAGCGTGTCGTCCCCATATTGTTTTAACAGCGCGTTCGCGACCTTCGGGCCAACCCATTTTGTGATTCGAACGAGGTATCGGTATATCCCCTCGACGTCATCGGGCCGCTTCACTTCGTACCAATTGAATTTAAATTGCTCTCCATACCGCTCTGTTTTTACCCATGTGCCTGTGAGCTTATATGCCATCTGTTCTTCAGGGTTGACCATCGTCCCGATCGCCACGAACTCTTTTCCGGATTCGTCCGAAAACGACCCGATCAGGAACCCTGTGTCGATTTTTTTGAAAATTATTTTTTTGAGGCTTCCGACTTGCACAGATTGTGATTCTGCTGCCATTAAGTCCCCCTATTAATAACCGGCTATGCGCGGGGCTATCATTTTATCGATTTCTTTTTGAAAGTTTCCGATTTTTATGGGGCGGTTTTGATTTTCGGTGAGATGTATCAAGGCCTTTCGGTACCCACCGCAACGCTTGAAATATCCTTCACTGGCAAGAATGTGCTCATATAATGATAGCTGCAGCGAATACTTGTTCATGTCGTGGGCCTGAAGGTATTCGATCGGCTTCAATGCGTTTTGATAAAAATTTTCATCTTTGATTTTTGCGTTTTGCTTCCAGTCAAGGACAATGACCTCATTTGACCCGCGATCGATCATCAGCAAATCAATCATGCCGGCAAGCCCAAGCTCGGGGGAGGCGACTATAACCTCGGCGCCAGCGAACTCGAACCTTTTTAAAAGTTTTACAACGGCAAGCGCCGCCTGGTGGAAAAGCTTGTTTTCCCTCTCAGACGGCGCCGCCGGCATCACAAGCTCGCCGTTAAACAACCCCTCGGCATAGGCATGCACATTGGTTCCCTCGCGCCTGGCGCGCTCACCATTGGCATTCCATTCAGCCAACAAAGCATCCGGGTCGACGCCACGTTTTTTCGCGGTACGTTTCGCCACAGAGGGGGCATCAAACTTTGGGAAAAAGCCCCCTATGAAAGTTGTCACCGATGTTAGCGATTGACCGGTCTCTGTGACCATGTACGTGTGGCTTTCATCGTCAAAAACGATGGTGCGACCCGATGGATGCTTTGCTGTTTTAATCATGAGCCTGAGCCTTGCCTTTTGCTGTTTCGAGACGAGATTTATATGTCGGTGTAATCATCTTCCGTGACTTCGTGACCGGCATTTTCAGCCGACTCGTATCCGCTGAAGGCGACGTTGACATAGAACTTCCCGGTAGGGTTACCTTCCTTGTTCTTCCCTTCTGTTTTTTCAGTCGTAAGCACAGCGCGCTTCCCGATGATATCCTTTGCCCAGGCGCGCTTCGGAATCTCGCCGCTGGTATTCGTGATGAGTCCGCATCGTTTCGCCACCAGTAGCCGGCGTTTACGCATACCGTCTTTTTCGAGCGGATCATGCAACACGATGTCATCGTAATGGTATTTTCCTTCAAGGCGGTCTTTCTCCTGGTCTGTCGGGAGGCGAAGTTCCCCTTTCGAATCAAAGAGACCCAGCACCGTGTCGATGCGCCATTTCAAGTTCGCGCAAAGTGCCGTGTATTTTTCCCAGTTCTTTTGCCGCGGGGTTGAATCCTCGCAGGTACACAGGAACCTGCCGTGCGGGCGCTGTCCCATCGACTCAGCATCTTCAACAGCACCCTCTTCTATAGTTTCGCCAACTTGATCTTCGGTCAAATCGTCCCAAGATAACTGTTCTTCGTTCGCCATAGTTATGTTCCTTTCAAGGCATTAAAAGGTGTACGTGAATTTTTTTACCTTCGTCATTATCAGTGGCCCAAAGCCCGGGATACCCAAGCGCTGCAATACCGGCGGCATTAACAGCTTGCTCCCCGTAGACGACCAGGGAGCAAACCATATGCCGCAAATGCCGATATTGCGTTAAAAAGGGGACATTGTTTTTCCAATCAACTCTTCGATAAAAGCATCTGCCTGCATTGCTGTCATTTCTTTGGCTGTGGCCACATTGTATGGGACAAGAAGTTTCGCCCAGTCTTCCGGGGCGGTTATTTGTGCCTCCTTTTTCAACTTCACTATCTGGAAGAGTTGGTCCTTCCGGGCCGGGCCGGATGTGTCAGGTTGCGTTGATTCTTCAGCGTCGCCATGATCCGCAGCCGTCGTTTCGCATGCCGCGCCATCAGCACCCGCGGCCGGGTCCTCATTCGGTTGCTCTTTTGATGTGGTGGCAGCATCCTCTTTCTGGGCGGTTTTATCCTCGTTCTTGGGTTTGGCATCGGCGGTCACTTCGGTGTTCGTCTCAATGGCTTCCTTAACCGGAACCGCTTTGGGCCCACCCGTGAAATCACACCCGAACTTAGAAACCAGATACCGGTAAACCTGCTCGTCGTTTTCCCACGGTATCTTCTCGCCGACCTTGAACGACCCGGTCCGGTCCTTTCGCTTAACGTGCCCGATCATGCTGCCCTTGGCGCGACCATCCGGAATAATCTCGATAACCGTATCGAAATAATACGGGAGCCGCTTCCATCCATCATGAGTCGTCCCGACAATCTTCATGTTCTGGTCCCACAGGTCTTTTTGCTGGGCGGTGCAGATGACATTTAAATCGCACTGCATGAGCAACCTGATAAGCTTCCCCGCCTCCCTGGTGATCGGCTGGTAATCGCGTGGCTGGAGCGTGTAATATTCGACCTTATTGCCAACGCTGGTCTTTTCGCGCTTCAAATAAAGGTCCACGTATTTGCTCACGAGGGATTCATAATAAACCGAGAACGAATCAATCCCGAGCGCCTTGATGTCCCCCGGCGCCGTGCTCAACTTGGTGCACAGCTTCATGATTTCATCGGCGTCTGCAGTTTGTTCCAAACCGAAATTGAATTCTCCGGAGTAATGGTCGGTTCCGAATTCTGTATCAATCACAGCGCCGACCGGTGGCCCAGCTTTGGCGCTCAACAACCGCAGCATGAGTCGGGTCTTGAATGTGCCTTCCGGGCCGATTAAGAAAAGCTTGAACTTTTTGTTCTGTGGTTTTGCCTTTTCAAACATGAATTGCGCCTCCTGTATCGGGTTTAGAGATAATATTGCTTCACAAGCTCGTAGAGTTGCATGGTGTCTACGGCATCTCGCTCACCATATTGACCGATCTCATCACGCATCCCGACGTCCCAAAAATCTTGAACCATGGATCCGTCGATGCCTTCTTGCTTCCCTTTACCGAGAAGGATTTTTGAATACGTGTCGAACGTCCCGGCGCCCATGTTGTTCCAGTTGTTTAAGACCATTCTCAAATCAACATGGTTGCCGATGTAATACCGTTTGGTGTCAATTTTTACCGCCGGGCGGACATGCCGGCGCATAGAACGCATCATCAAGACCGGAACATCAAAATTGATACCGTTGAATGTGACGAAGCGAGAGTATTTTGACAGTAACTCCCAGGCATTCTCGACCAGTTCTAATTCAGCCTCATGGGTCTCGTCCTTCAAAAGAAAATGTCCGCTGTTTCCATTGAAATCTGCCCATCCGAAAGCGGCGATCATGCAAGTCAGCGGATCAAGCCCGAGCTTGGCCAGGCGATCTTTCTCTTTTTCGGCAATATCCTCTTTGATTTTTGCCGGGTCTTTCAGATTCCCTTTTGGCTGGACGGCTGGAAGGTGGTGCAAAATTGACCTGTCAGCGATTGTTTCTAGGTCAAAGCACACATATTTTGCGTTCATCTTAGCCTCCGAATTGTTTATATTTTTGATAATAATAATTGACAAATAATCATTTGTTGATTATTGATTAATGGAACCTTGGACCGCGTTTGGCGTGGGCCTATCAGGTTTGGTTTTTGCGCATGTTTTCAATAGGGATTTCGCCTGAGAAAAACTTGTTAATCGCAATTGCCACGGCAAGGCTGGGGTTGATTTGCCGTCGCCTGATCCGGTGAATGTACGACGGATCTTTTTTTATTGCGGTTGCGAGGTCTTTGTTCCTTATTCCGTGCGCGGTCATGCAGTTATCAAGCGTTTTGTATTTTTTTGTGGGCACTGGCATTGTTGTTTACCTCAACTGTAGTTTAGGCCGAACAGGCGGATGTCATAAATAAAATTTTTGAGATAAGCTATTTTTGATTTGATATAAAGCTAATATTGATTATTTGTCAAGTAATAATATACTTTTTTTGAATATTTTTATCCAACCGGAAAGAACATGTGGAGGGCTTATGATCCTTGAAACTGGTGAATTGATCGCGATACTTAGAAATAGAGCCGGGTTAACGCAGCAACAACTCGGCGAATCAGTCTTTGGAGACGCAGTTGCGAACCCGAACGTTAAGGTAAAAAAAATAGAAAAGGGGCAACAGGCACCAACGCCGGATGAACTTAAAAAAATGGCCAGCATATTTAAGGTTAAGGTGAACGAATTAACTCCGACCGAGACCGATGCTACCTTTATTCTCGACAACAATTTATTCGAGATGTTCCCGGAAATAAGGGCATATCTGCAAATGCTCAACGAGGCCGCCAAGGCGAATGAAAAGGCGATTGCTGCGTCGATAATCACACGGATAGCTGAAATCATTAACGATAAAAAGTAATGGTTGCGGGTAACGGGTATATTCTTAGTGCATTCTCACACTGGAATTGCCCGGCAGCATGCAGCCCGGCAATAAAAAGACCACGCACACAACAGGCCATACCGGCGCGGATGGCATTAGAATACTTCCGTCCAGAAACAAGACCAAAGAATTCAACTCTTACGACACGAAGGAGGTCAGCAGAAATTATGCCACAAGATTGTATTAACCAACAAATCGAAATCGACACTGTAGGGACGGCGCTGAGAAACATCATTTTAATTTCAAGCTGCATCGGGGAGGATAAGATCTGCACGCAGGCTGAATCTTTCCTGATGCAGCATAATGAGCGAATCTGTGCAGAAACCCGAGCGGAACCACTCGCAGAACCAATAACAGCATGCAAGAACGTTTTGCCAGGGCACGCCCCATGGGATAGTGTGCCCACCGGGCGCGACGAAAACGAGTAATAGGCCTCGCATAACAAATCATTCTCCACGCACGTAACACGCCCCGCAATTGTTAATCATCTGACAACGATCTGCTAATTTTTACTGCTACAAAATGAGCACCCCACTCCCGTATTTTTATTTTTCAAAACCCTCGCCGCATATCGCCACGCAATGGCCGCGTAATGATTGTATAATAATATGGTGCAAAAAGTTTATTTAAAGTTAAAATTAGCTTGCTAAATAGTCATTTTTAGCCTATTAATAAATCATTATTAACGTTGTTTTGGCGTTTGAATTCTTTGACGAGCGAGAGCTTAAAAAAAATGTTCGTGATTTATACATGCAAAAAATGCGGTGGAAGAAAAGAAACAGATGTACTGAGTGATCATCTGCTGTGCCCGTTCTGCAACGAAAAAGAACTTGCGGCAGAATTGGTGTCTGGATCAAGCCCCAGTGCAGCTCCTATACGGGTGCCGGAGCCTGCGGACGATATGCCATTGGGGGATGGCGTAGATTTGTCCGTCGAAGGCTCCACGGCCAACTCACCCTGAAACCAAAGTCGCGTCATTGTGCATTGGGGGAAACCATTAATACGATGACGCGATGAAGTTGGCCAAAAAACCAAAAATAATAATGATTACAGAAAGGATGAGGGTGAACCATAATGATCAAGCACTACAAAATCATAGGCTACGGCGACATAATCGCAAAAGAGCTTTCGGAGACAACCGACGAGTTCGTCGTGTCAACCCCGGGTACCCTGCGCCAGATCCAAGCGCGAGACGGCAGCATCGAAACGAAGCTGATGTCAATTTTCCCACCATGGATTGACCAGGCGGCCGCAAGGGAACTTAACGACAAGTTCAGAATCGACAAGCGCAACGTCTTGTTCAGCGCCCGGGCTGACGCCGAAGCGACCGAGGGCCACGCTCAGTTTGCGGCAATGCTCAGGCAGCAATTATCCGGCATCCAGATCGCGGACGCAGGCGCATTGAACCGCCTTCGCCCGATCAGCGGCGGACGGAGGTAACCACACTCACCATGGCGATGAACAAGATGAAGAAAAAGAAGTTCACCAACGCAATTGCGACTCTCGGGGTCGCCGCCGGCCAGCTCATGATGATCAATGAGCAGTTCGCAGCATGATCGACGGTGAAATATTCACGGCAATGCCAATGGCAATTGAAAAGAACGCAGCATAAAAAACAACAAGAACGCAAAACAAGAAAGCAGAAAAGGAGAGCCCCATGGCAATGACAGACGAAAGACCGAAAGCGAGCTTATCGAACCTCTTCAACGGCGGCGCAATCGAAATGTTCGACAACGCGCTGGCCCAGGCCGTCGAGAACATTGAAGACATCAACACGTCCGGCACCAAGCCGAGGAAGGTTATCTTAACCCTCACGCTTACGCCAAACAAGGACGATCGCTCGATCATCAAACACACGCTGAAAGTCGACAAGAAGATCGAGGAGCAAGAGCCTGTCGAAGGCCTGATGGACACGGTGATCGACGGCAATGGCGCGCACGTTGTCGAACGGGCCGCCAAAAAGCAACCGCTGCAGCTTGGGCTCAGCTTGCCAGATGATGGCGAAGGCAAAGACGGCGTTGTGCCGATGAGGAAATCTGCGATTTAAACCATAATTAAATCAAAAGTGCACCTATTTACGAATAATTTACGAAAGGGTTAATCAGACATGCCTATTAAGTCAGCAATCGAAAAGATAGTTTCTCTCTCTGGGATCAAAACGGCCTTAATCGGTGAAAACACTTACGCCACCGACCAATTGCACATAGTCCACCCGGCGTATCACACCCCGCCAACCCCGCTGGCCTTCAATACGCTCGAAGGTATGAGCGGGTTTATCAAGGAGGATATCGATCCGGATAGAGTCGCCAACGAGCACCTGTTCATTCACGTTGAAAATTATAACCGCGTTGCCCTGTATGGTAATATCGACGCATCGAACGAGAATAAGCGGTTCTGCTACGCGGTAGCAGCCTTAAAGACAGAACCGTATGAGTTCGGTGACCGCGGGTGGGTTGACATCGAGAGGTTCGTTATCGCGCTGCAATCCCAATTCGTCAGGACGACGGTTGTTGACGACATCATCGCCATGCTTGGGAATATCGCATCCGAGCACGTCAAGACCAAAAAGGACGACGGTTTTACGCAACACGTTCAGTTGACGACCGGGATAACAACGAGGTCCTCGGTTGAGGTCAAAAACCCTATTGTCCTTGCGCCGTATCGAACCTTCCGGGAAGTCGCGCAGCCTGAACTTAATTGCATCCTTCGATTCAAGCAGATCAATGACAGCATCGCATGCACGTTGTTCGAGGCTGACGGCGGCGCATGGAAGCTCGAAGCAATCAAAAATATTAAAAATTGGTTCTCGCAGACATTGCCAGTTGACGTTGTCGTTATCGGATAACGCTATGCCGCCTTGGCCATCCCCTGGGCGGCAACACCTTTTATGAACTTTGTGAGATGGTGGGATGCACATGGAAACGATGGGCACGGATACTCCTAAAATCGACGACGAAAATGACGATTTTACCAATTACGAATTGTTCAACGCCATAATGCTTCTTGATGAAATAGATTCAAGATTCAACACGGCAAAAGCAAAAGGGCTGTCTCGGTTAAGCCCCGAATGGGGTAAATGGTCAAGGGCCATGAACCTTGTTTTACGCAAACACAGCCAGGACGGAGAAACACTCAGTGCAGATATTTTTTCGTACTGGGTCATCATGAGCCAAGTGCTTGAACTTTATTGCCGAAGCAGCATTTTTGGCGGCGTCAGGAAGAAACAGAAGTTGAAAGTGGCCAACCAGCTTCGGCTTAAAATTATGAGGGCCTTCAGGGAAAGCACAAGGCCATAATACTGAAAAAAAAGAAAAGAAAGGAAAAGCGAATGGCAACTGCAAGAATTTCAAAATCAGCTGCTGCTAAAAAAGCTCAAAAGTGGAGAGACGATGGTCCGAAGTGCTCGAACTGCAAACACTTCACCAGCGAGATTGACGAAAAATCAAGTTATTACACCATCGAAAAGAAAATACGATGTTCGGCCGGCGGATTTTCGACCAAAAAAATGGCATGGTGCACAGACCATGAGTGGAAGAACAAGAAATAAAAAAGGCCGGTTTAGCGTCTGAATAAATTAAGCCCGGCCCCCGCGAGGATGGGCATGGAGGTGAAGCGAATCAAAGGGACTATTGGTGAAGGCCCTGGCCGGGCTTAACAAATGCAACTGATAAAAAAAATGGAGAGCTTCAATGGATATGAATCCAATTTTTATTCAAGCAACAACCATAGACGATGCCTGGTTTCAATGCGTCAGTGCCGAACTCGACCACGGGCGCCGATACGAAATTCAACATGGGTCATATGTCGGGCAAACCCGGCTGGAGTTCGATTATATCACAGTCCTTATTCGCATACCTTATGCCGAGCCCTGGGATATGATGTTGCCAAAGATTCCGGCTCACCTGGGAATTCCGGACCCGGTGGCGCCCGGATATGTCGAGCAATACGCACCTTATTTATTGGCAAGCAATCTTGCGGCCGATGAACAATACACCTACGGCAGCCGGATCAGTCCCCAAATTAAGTATTTCATTAGCTTGCTCAAGTCCACTCCGAACACGAACCAGGCTATCTTTCAGGTGGCCGAGCCGGGTGATTGTCGCCTTTCTGATCCGCCATGCCTCCGGCATATCGATATGCGGGTTCAAAATGGGAGCTTGATCTTTTTCCCTTATTTCAGGTCCTGGGATCTTTGGAGCGGGTTCCCGGCGAATCTTGCCGGAATTGCGGTGCTCCAAAAAATGTTGGCCGATGAAATTGGAGTAGGGATAGGGCCGATTGTCGCAGCAAGCAAGGGGCTTCACCTGTACGGGTATGTTGAAAATCTGGCGAAGTTAAGGTGCGCCAGATGATGAACTTTTTACCCTACTCAGATAGCAAACCACAAGTTGCAACGGATAAACCGCATTACATGCACCGGATGGGCCATGGATAGCCCACCTTAGCGGCTGGTTTATGGAGGTACGACTTGTCCCCGTGTTTACCGCCATGGTTTGGCCCGACTAACGGGCGCGGACCGGGATTCATAAACAGGTTGTTATATTTGGAAAAACCATCATGTTCCATATTTAAATTTTGTCTGCCATTTTAAAATAAGATTTATCAGCAAGAGTAGATATTTTAGGCGAATAAAAAAACCAGGGCGTTGACAAATAATCAATTTATGTTGACCGAAACCACCTCATATCGTATCCATAAAAAGCATCAGAACCCGAATAGCGAGGTCTGTATGAAAGGGTCGATATACACCTCTACCAAATGCCCGATATGCAAAGGGGCATTCAAGTTCGATGAAAACATCGATACCCTGGTATGCACAGGTGGTTTAACACACAATCCGGTTTACCATCACGGGAAATGCCGACTTTATTACAAATCGACAACAATGCGCTTTGATACGGTCAAGGCCGCGAAACAACAGCTTGACCATTTGCGCGTAAAGGATCAGCGATATCAGGCTTACGATCCGAGGGATTACCAAAAAGACGTCCCTCTTGGGTTTACGACCCTGGCAGACCTTTGGCTTAAATACCGTGAAAAAAACGCCCAGGGTAAGGCCATATCGGATTCCACCGTTGAAAGCTATCGGAATTATTTGCGCCGGGCAAAAGCCTTTTTTGCAAACGCCAACATAAAAGACATCATTGAAAGTCCGGCAAAGATTGAGGACTTTCTTTTCGGCATTGAAGGTATAAGCGAGAAGACCCGTGCCAACCATAGATCATGCCTCCACTATTTTTTCAAATGGGTATGCCGGCGAGAACGATTGCAGATGCCAGAATTCCCGGATGTCCCATTTGAACTTGAGTTCCGCACCATTACGGATTGGGAAACACAGGTCAAAATCATTGATAAGGTCAAGAACTTGACGGCGCACATAGACGATAAAGTGTGGCTCGGGATTGAACTCTTGGCTACGCACACCAATCTCAGGCCGCAAGATCTTATCAGGTTGGCCGAGGCCGACATTGACATTGAAACGGGCGTTGTCACATTCTGGAACCCTACTAAGCGAAAGAACCAAACCAAAACGATCCGCCTGATGGATGACCATTTGGTGATTGTCAAAGAGCTGAAGCGGCGATACCCCGCTGTACCACAAACACCTTTTTTTCGGCATGTCGGCGGTGTAAAGGGCACCCTTCCAAACAAGCCATATGGAAAAAAGTATTTTTATAAATGGTGGATAAAAGCCTGTGATGTCCTCGGAATCAAGGGGTTAGACCTCTACGCAGGGACCAGGCACACATCAGCAACGCAAACGGCAAGGCGTCTCGGGAAAGATGCAGCAAGGGCCGGTCTCGGAAACACGAGCAATAAATCAATCGAGCGATATATTCAAGTTCAGGATGATGGATGCCTCAATGTGGTACGTGCGGTTGATGAAATGAGGCGTGGAAAAGCCAGTGAAAAGATCGTAAATATAAGCGTTGTCCGGAAATGATTTCTTGCCAGAATCTTGCCGGGCATATAAAGGATCAGCGACAGTCAAGGGGTTTCAAGCGGAGAAGCGGGTTCAACTCCCGGCGCCTCCACCAACAAATGGTTTTAAATTCAAATAGGTATTGAATTTAATGGGCCACAACTGGTATCCCCTGTAAACCTAAGAGTAAAATCTGATCCTTAAACACCGCTTTTATTTCTTTTCACCTCTTCCCCTTCTTGATTCAATTCCTTGCTCAATTCTTTCAATATGCAACTTCATTAAGGAAGCTGGTAATTGAAAAGAAAGGCTAAATGCAGATATTGAAAAAAACAATATCGTTTTCATTTTTATAGATCCTTATGATATGTTTTGCAAAAAAAGGAGATTGCGCCATGATTGGGATCGACAATTTGAATCCGCAATATATTACCGATGAAGTTGGGGAAAGGATTTCCGTTGTGTTGCCCATTTCCAAGTTTCTCGAGCTTCTTGAGGATATAGAGGACTTGGCGGCCGTTGCCGAACGCCGGGAGGAACCTACTATTTCTCATGCTGATGTTCTCAAGGAACTGAAACAGGATGGCCTTATATAAAATTGAGTGGAAACGCTCTGCAACGAAAGAACTGCGCTCCCTTCCGAGCAAAGCCATTAAAAAAATACTGGCAACGGTTGAGGAGCTCACAACAAATCCCCATCCCATCGCCTCGATTAAACTTTCCGGTACCGAGCATACATACCGCATCCGCACGGGTGAATATCGAATTGTGTATAATATGTTGGATCAAGTTCTGGTGATAGCGGTCATTCGTGTTGGGCACCGAAAAGATGTCTATCGGCACCTATCCTGAAAGAAACAGTGGTATCCCGCCGGTATTCCCTTCTTTTGAATACATTAGAGTCAGCGGAGGAATCGGAATGATATACAGAGCCCAAGGATACCTGCTTGGCCAGCTTGCCGGTGATGCGATAGGGAGTCTGGTTGAGTTTCAGTCCCCGGATGAAATCCGGCGCAGCTACCCTAATGGTGTCCGGGAGCTTGCGGATGGCGGGACATGGAATACCATCGCAGGCCAGCCGACAGATGATTCAGAGATGGCGCTGCTGTTTGCCATGGGAATTGCCCACGCCATTCAATCTGGTTGCGACCGTAAGCAGCTATACCAGCACATCCGGAAGTGGGCGGTCGACATGCCCGTAGAATCTGCTTTGCTGGAAACCATCGACAAGGCCGACGACGAGCCGCCAGCGGACTATGTCCACCAGCAGGGCTGGGTCTTGATCGCTTTTCAGAATGCCCTGTATCAGTTGCTTCATGCTCCAAGTCTCGAGGACGGTGTTGTCGATACCATCATGCGCGGTGGTGACACCGATACCAACGCGGCCATTTGTGGGGCGCTGTTAGGCGCTGTGTGCGGCCGGGAGGCTATTCCGGCCCAGTGCCGCCCTGAGGCCGGACATCCGCAAGTACGCCATCCACGCCCGGAATGCTTCTGGCCGGTGGATGTGTTGGATCTAGCTGAAGGATTGGTTAGGAGTATCAATTGAGGAGAAACTATGGACGACATACAAATGCAGCTTTTGATTGATCTACATAGATCAAATTTCAGACAAAGCCCCGGAGGCATGGCCGAAACAAAACAGGCTTTAATGCTGGCTGGGCTTGATAAATCACGCCCTTTGAAGATTGCGAATATCGGTTGTGGAACGGGCGCTTCGACCATCCTGCTTACATAGGATGTCTCGATCGCTTTGGACTGGCTGTGGCTGGTGGACGGGATTCGCCCACACGTCTGGGACTTTGTCGGGGTGGCGATAACCCTGCTCGGTATGGGGATCATCATGTTCGCGCCTCGAAACGGAGGATCTATTCCGAAATGATAAATAAAATGACAATTCTTAAGACCATAAGTACAATATTCGATCCCATTGCCGATATTTATGACCGCTGGTATGACGAGCCAGAGGGAAACGCCATTTTTCGTGAGGAAACGGAATGTCTGAGCCTCCTTCGGGGAGATATCTCCGAACGCTGGTTAGAAATTGGCGTCGGCACCGGCCGTTTCGCTGAGGCTCTTGGAATTACCCATGGAATCGACATTTCTCTTCCAATGACGAGCAAGGCTGTCCGTCGAGGTGTGCACGTATGTATTGGACGAGCTGAACAATTGCCTTATCAAAAGCAGGTGTTTGATGGCGTGCTCATAGCGCTGACGTTGTGTTTTCTCGAAAACCCGGCGAAGGTGCTTCAAGAATCCTCCCGTGTTTTAAGGGAAAACGGCACACTGATCCTCGGGACCGTTCCGGCAGACAGCCCTTGGGGCAGGGCCTATATCCGTAAAGGTGAGGAAGGGCACCCCGTGTATGCGCACGCGCATTTTCTCACCATAAAGGAAACCGTGCATCTTTTTGAAAAGATGGGATTTGAGCTTCGACGTGGTTGCAGCGCGCTTTTTTGGGCACCCGACACCCCGTCAAGCGGAGTCTCGAGGGTGGAGCCCGGAATTGCATCGGAGGCGGGATTCGTCGGGTTGCTTTTCGACGCTCATCATGCCGGTGTTTGAAACGACCTTGCGAATCAATGACGATTGATGGGCCCTCGGCCGGGATCACCCACAAACGGCAGGATCAGGAGGCGCGGCAGGATAAGCCTTTGTGGATCGCGGAATTGGGACAGCCCGATCACCATATCCGTGTGCCCCTTGGCGGGATGCGCTTTGTAGGTGCCGAGCAGTCGGTCCCACCAGGGCAGGTTAAAGCCATAATTGCTGTTGGTCTCCCGGATGATGACCGAGTGATGGACCCGATGCATGTCCGGCGTAACAACAACGAGCCGGAGCACAGGGATGGCGTGATGCAGGACGTGTTGGGTATACACCACAAGATCCAACGCCGCCATACCGATGAGCACCTCGAGTCCATAGGGCAAGGCCCATTGGTTGAGTAGCCCCCAACCTAGCTCCGAGGCGAGCAGGGCCAACCCAACGGGTAGAATGGGATAGACCAACACTACCGATAGCGGGTTCAACGCGACGATGGCCAGATTGGCCAGCCAGCGCCTGCTTTTGGAAGTTGTCAGCCGCCTTCGGGGCGCGAAAACCTCCCCCGTGGCTATAATGGCGAAGACGCCGAGAAAAGCGCCAAGACGAAGATTGTGTCGGTTTCCATTATTTACTCTTGAGGCGGCCATCGATTAAATTGTTTCGGTCGCATCGGGTCCCTTTGCCATTTTCAGGAGTTTCGGGATGAAAAACGAGAAAATGAATATGCCCACAAGGATACCAAGACCTGTGCCAGCAACCGGGAAAGAAAAGACAGATACCGGCGGCGTAAATGAACACGAACAGCAAGGGTGCCCAGAAGCCCGCCGCCTCAAAGACCAGCCCACGTTGTTCGATCGTGAAATACTGCATGACCGGTGAAAACCGGACCAGGTAGATCGACACGCCGATCAAAAGTATCAGCGATCAATCATTATATTCCAGAAGGAATGTTAGTATCTCAGCCATTTGTTGATTTATAAGGGTGTAATCCTCAGATTTGGCTGATAAAATATCTTCCTCTGCTTGCACAAATTGTGACGCTATGATCTCATGACGACAATTAAAAACAATATCTTTCGTTGATTCTGGTGTTGTCTCCAAGTGAAACTGCAATCCAATAACTTTATTTCCGATCTGAAAAGCCTGGTTCCTGCAACCTTCACTGCTCGCCAGAAGGGTTGCGCCGGGTGGCAGATCAAATGTTTCACCATGCCAGTGAAATACCTTTAATGATAATGGAAATCTGAAAATCATCTCTTTTGTAATTGAAACACCTTGTATAGGAAACCATCCGATTTCCTTGACGGTGTTAGGGTACACCCGAGATCCCATGGTACTTGCAATGAGTTGTGCGCCTAAACAAATACCTAATACCGGTTTTTCTTTTTCGATAGCGTCTCTAATAAACTGTTTCTCTATGACAAGCCATGGAAACTCGCTTTCATCATTGGCGCTCATCGGGCCACCCATCACCACAAGCAGGTCCAATTGCTGAATATCTGGCAACTCCACTGACTTAAAAAAGTGTGTATATGTGATGGTGTAACCGGCCTCTGAAAGCCAGGGGCCGATACTGCCAAGTCCTTCGAAAGGTACGTGCTGGAAACAATGTGCGCGCATATTCATTTCCTCTTGATGTTAGGCAACAGTCTATTTATTAAAAAAACGTTTTAGAATGCCTTTTTTCTGCGGTTCAGGTTCAGGCCATCCCAAGTGGCGGCAGATGCAGGCTTCCACGTCGTGATCGGACACGTCGGTGCCTTCCACGACAATTTCCTCTCCAACCATAACCGCCGGCGCGACCGGCAAATCGAGTTCAAAGTATTCGTCGGTCTGATACTCGGACTAGGGCTTTGAGGTGACCCCGATATCGACGGCGTATTTTTCGCCCAACCTGGGCATCATCTGTTTGAAATGCTTTCAAGGCTTGCCGTTGGGCTCATTGAGAAAAAAACGGACGTTGAGCATGTTCTTCTCCTTAATGGCCTAATAAAATAGGCGGCCACGCCCACCAGGACCCAGCCCATCAGCTTGCGCACCCATATCATCCAGCCCCCGGCTTTGGGCAGCCGCTGCAATTGGCTGGAAAAAAGCGCTAGCACAAACAAGGGTAATCCTATCCCCAGGCTGAGAATAAAGAAAATCAGGAAACCGAACCATGGGTTGCCCATGCCTGCCACCCAGGTGAGCAGACCCAGGACGAAGGGGCCGATGCAGGGCGCGGCCACGACCCCCAACGTGGAGTTGGTCAGGGCAAGCCCAATCAAATAGCAGATGCCATGGAAAACCAGTTTGATCTGGCTGGGTTTGTCCCGGCCTGCCCGCCCCCCGAAAAACGAAACCGTGATGGGAATCATAGGATAAACACAGGGTGACAGGTTCAGGGCCAACCCTCCGGCGAAAATGCCCAGCAGCGTCCAGAGCATGGCCCACCCTTGCAGGGAGCGGTCCCCTGATGGATTGAGGCCCGCCTGCATCGGATCTGCCGGTCCCGTGGGGCTGCTTGCGATGGGCAACCCCTGCTCCTGCCATTTCGGAAAACCGTGGGGGTTGCGGTAGACGTTTTTGTAACCAAGCGATACGGCCACCCGGGCCGCCGAGTCGCTGCGGACTCATGTCAAACCCGCTCAGTAGAAGACCAGGACGCGATCCTTATCCGGCCCCAGAAAACCTTCCAGTTCACCGGCCTTGCGCCATCTCGACCACCATGTAGGTTCTATGGAAAAATTGAGCGCGCCCTCGATATGCCCGGTGCGGTATTCCCACTCCTGGCGGGTGTCGACCAGCAACAGATCCAAAGAACCTTTGCTATAGCGGTCGGCGAGTTCTTCGGTAGAAATGATAGCGTAACCACCGGCATTGGCCTCGGCGATCACGTCGTCCCAATTGGTCTGCTTGGGAGCGATAGGGCGCTGGGTGTACCATACAGAGACAACGGTAATCAGCACAGCCAAAAGCGCCAGAAATGCGGATGATCTCTTTTTCAGGCTCAATTGATAGGCTCCCGTTAAATCTTTTCGGATAAAAATGTTTCCATTTGACTCTTGTCTGTCGCCACCCCTAAAGGCACCCACTCCTTATCCAGGAGGACATTGGTCGACCCTTTGAATTCAAGGGCGTAAGGTTTGGCTTCTTCCGAACCCAGCGTGAATATTTTCACGTCCAGTTTTCCATCGAATTTTTCTTTCATG
The DNA here is from genome assembly GCA_034003325.1 of Desulfobacterales bacterium. Lineage (NCBI taxonomy): Bacteria > Pseudomonadati > Thermodesulfobacteriota > Desulfobacteria > Desulfobacterales > Desulfobacterales bacterium. The sequence continues at coordinate 720 of JAVEYW010000028.1, read as the reverse complement.
TCGTTGGCTACACCTATAGCCTTTCTGCATGAGACTCAACCGGGGTTGCCACTGTGAAATACGATCAACTCAGCCATTTAAACTTCCTCCTTAAATCCATTTGAGTAAAGATTGAAAGTTCACTAACCTATTTATTGATTACAACTAATTGCGCAGACCCTCCGGAACGAAGATGGGGGCGCTGCGTCATCCAGCCGACTGCTTAAATCAGCCATCACTTCGAAGGCCTGCCATTTCCCCATAGGGGGTCGTCACCAGAGCGCTCGAACCACCATTCTTCAGGCGACTGATGTTTTTTTACCGTATTCTCTGAAAAGGAGTATTGATAGTGAACGCAATCATCCATGATCGTCTCATCCGCCGAAATAATCTTGCGTGTCATTTCGGCGCAGTTTTCCTTGTCTTCTTCACACTTGTCCGGATGCCACTTCGCCAGCATTCTTCTAAAGCTTGATTTTATCGAGTCCATGGTCACCCTTTCCGGGAGATCAAGGATTTTTCTCGCCGCAGAAATTTCATCAAACTTGCTCATTTTCAGCTGAATCGGCTCCCCTTTCTTTCCAGCTTTGAAAGCAGAAACGCAGCCCCTCTGCGGTAAGCGTCCGACAAACCCCATCTTCACAACGATCCGGAGCGGTGGCATAATCCATCCAAAATTAATGGAGGAGAGGTTATGTCTAAAGAAGGTCAGGAAAAACGTGAATTGTGGGAAGTTCATAT
>JAVEYW010000027.1 GCA_034003325.1 Desulfobacterales bacterium | reverse complement strand
GTTTTTGAGCATTGTTCTCTCCTTTTTTTGAATTTTTTACTGATACAAAAGAACAATGTATTTATAGCATAACAGATTGTATTTTTAAAGTATTAACGCATTTAAGTTCCTTAAGGAAACGGCATTGCTCATTATCTCTTTAATATCTTTTTAAGTTTTTCATAGTCGTAATTATTGGATAGAATTAGAAGTCCGCGCGCAACGGCGGAATTCATCTTTTCCACTTGAGCAATCAGCATTTTTAACTTGACCATTTCGCCGGCTTCGACGGCCTGTTGCATGGACTGCACCAGTTCCACAGGAAGTAATGCCAAGTCCTCGCTCGTGAGAGATCGACTTGGGGCACCCCGTGTATCGCTGGTTTCTTCGGCGGTATACTCATAACGAAGACCTATCAGTTTTTCAAGCATTTCTAGGAGCTCGCCTCGATCCACTGGTCTTCGTATATAGCCATCCACACCCGTCGCCAGAATTGCTTTCTCATCATCTTCAAAGGCGCTGGCTGTTACCGCAATAATGGGGATCGTGCGATTTTTTTCAGAGGCCTTGATCCATATAGTTGCCTCATAGCCGTTCATGACCGGCATCCGAAGATCCATGAGGATTGCATGCGGGCTAAATTTTTCAAGGAAATCTATGGCTTCTTGTCCATTTACCGCTTCCGCGATTTCGAAGCCCAAAGGCTGCAGTATGGCGCGCAGCAGATCGCGGTTGTCCTTATGGTCATCAACTACAAGAATGTGAAATGGCCCTGTTCCAGGCGCAAGGTGCAGAATTGACCGCATTTTTTCTTTAATCGGGGTCTCCACCATGATGTCGGCTCGAGCCACTGGAACCTGGAAACAAAAACAAGTGCCTTTGCTCAACGAGCTTTTAACCGTGATCGTTCCGCCCATCAGCTCAATTAGACGCTTGCTGATCGTAAGACCCAACCCAGTGCCTCCAGCCTTTATTCCTGCTTCCGATTGTGCAAATGCGTCAAAAATAGAATCCAATTCAGCATCCACAATTCCAGGACCTGTGTCTTCCACATCCACCTGTAGCCGCATCCCTCCTTGGTTTTGTATAACATCTTCTGTGGCTGTATCGACCTTTACCCGCAACCAAATTTTTCCGGTTTTTGTAAATTTCAAGGCGTTGCTCATCAAATTGATAATTACCTGCCTCAATTTGCCGTTATCCACATTTATGCTCCACGACACACTCTTCTTCCTTTCCACAATGAGCTGCAGCCCTTTCTCTTCGACTTGGGAGCGGAACATCATGTCGATGTCGTCCAGAAGGTGGTCTAAGCGGCAGTTTGTCATATTCAATTGAGACCTGCCGGCCTCGATTCGGGATAGCTGTAAAATGTCGTTAACGAGGCTTAGAAGGTGCTGGCCGCTACGTATAATGGTCTGCATCTGTTCGGCCTGTCTATCTGTAAGGGTTGGGTCTTGAACCAAGATCTGGGCAAAACCCAGAATGGCGTTGAGGGGTGTCCGAATTTCATGACTCATGTTGGCCACAAAAGCGCTTTTAGCTTCGCTGGCTTGTTCCGCCACGATACGAAAAATCCGGTCTTGTTCTGCTTTTTTTCGCTCGGAGATGTTGGTCCAAGCGCCTATCAACTCCGTCGGATTCCCGCACTTATCACATAAGAGTCTTAATTCATCGTGCACCCAGATCACGTCTCCGTTCTTCTTAAGGAATCGATATTCTTGTGTCACCCGGCCTTTGGCCAAAACACTGGCCGATTTGGATATCGCCTGCTTGCGGTCATCCGCGTGCAGATTATCGCGCCACCAGTTGGGCGTGAGCACCTCTTCGCTGCGATATCCCATCAGGGAAATAATGTTCGAACTTACCCAGGTAGGGGCAAAACTCACATCAAGTGTGTAGGCGACAGTCGGATTGACGGAGAAAAGGTAGGCCAAGCGTTGCTCACTTTTACGGAGTTTTTCATCGGCCAGTTTTCGATCGGATATGTCTTTTATATAGCCATGCCATAAAATACTGTTATCCTTTAATTTTTCTGGGGTGGCGATTCCTTCGACCCAGATACTTTGACCGGTTGGCAAAATGGTTCTATATTCATCATGCCAGACTGTCAGCTTTTCGGCGGATTCGGCTATTTTTTTGGCAACCCGTTCTCTGTCTTCAGGGTGCACCGCATCAAATACGGCGGAGGCATCTTCGACGACATCGTCTGGCGAAACGCCGTATATCTTATTAATACCATGGCTTGCAAATGGAAAATGGGAAGTTCCATCCGGTCTTATCCGGAATTGGTAAATTAGCCCGGGAATATGAATCGCAACCTTTAATAATCGATCTGTTACGGCATTTTTTTCATCTTCTATCCGCTTACGCTCGGAGATATCCCGGATGACAACCTGGATAGCCGGTTTTCCCTTAAAAATGATCGGCACCCCCGCGCCTTCGACCTCAATGACCGTGCCGTCTAAACGGATGAGCTTCTGCTCCAGTGTCTGTGATTTTTGACCGGCATCGGCAATTCTGCAAATGCGATTGATAACGGTTTGTCGAAAATCCGGGTGAATGATGTCCAGGATCGGCTTTCCAATAAAGTCGGCGGGGCTGGAACCGCCCAAAAGCCGTGCGCCGGTGTCATTCATGAAGACCCATTTTCCTTCACAGTGAATGCCAATCAAATCCGGCGAGAGCTCCACCAAAGAACGGTACAGACGTTCATTCTCCAGCAGTTTTTCTTCGGTTTTTTTGCGGTTAGTGATGTCGCGGATCGAATGAACACTGCAAATCAATGCGCCTGAGTCATCACGAAGGGGTGTCACCGAAACATCCAGGACGCCTCCTATATGGGGCTCTTGCATTTCAGTGGCATGTGGCTGACCATCTGCAAGCATTTGCCGGTGCGGACAAGCAGGGTGAGGTTCTGATGTGCCGTGTATATACTCATAACAAAATTTGCCGACGAGGTCACGTGGATGCAGTCCAAGCCGATCAGCCAGAGCACGGTTTCCGCGGATAATCCGGTAATCGGTGCCCAAGATTGCAATCATGTCGGGCACGGCGTCATAAGTCTTCTCCCAATCTTTTTTAGCGTGCGCCAAGGCCTCGGTCCGCTCCCTTACTCGCTGCTCAAGGCTTTCATTGAGACTAAGGATTTCCTGCTGGGCTCGCCGTTGATCCGTGACGTCCCGAAACACCATCACCACGCCCGTCAATCTGCCATGAATGTCTCGGATCGGCGCTGCACTGTCATCAATCAAATATTGTGTGCCGTCTCGGGCAATCAGTGCGGTGTGGTTGGCAAGGCCCCTGATTTCTCCGGTGGCAAGGACCGCATCAATGGGTATCGCGGCGGGTTGCCGAGTTTCTTCATTGATAATGTGAAAGATCTCGGCTATGGGGCGTTCACGAGCCTCTGAAAGACGCCAGCCTGTCAGGCGTTCCGCAACAGGGTTAAGGGCGGTAACACATCCCAGGGCATCGGTGCTAATCACCGCGTCGCCGATGGAATGTAGGGTGGCAAATAGGTGCGCTTCGCTCCGGCGGAGTTGCAGCGCCGTGTCGCGAGTTCTTTGTTGCGACCAGATCAGGAGGCAAAAGCTTATGCTCAGAAAGATTCCCCCTCCAAGAATAGTCCACGGGAGACTCCGGTCAACACCGGATTGAAACGCCGGCGTGGGGGACAACCGAAGGGTCCAAGCATGGCCTGCCAACTCGACGACCGTCTCTTTTTCTATGTCGTTTAACGCAAGGTGGGGAATGCCAGTTTGGCCTTGGCTGTCAAACAGCAAGGCCTCCGGTGTCGTTTCCCGGCCGTCGAAGATCTGCAAATGTGTAAAAATAAGCCCCTCGGGGAAAATTGCGTTCAGGAAATTCCGGGCAGAGAATGCACTGAAGACATAGCCGTATAAAGCGATACGTCGTTCTTCAACCGTATTGGTAGGAAGGCCCTTTTGGTACACAGGCACGTATATCAGAAATCCCGTTGAGTGACCCTTATCGCCGTCCACTATCAGCGTCACCTTCCCAGACAGGACTGCCTGGCCCGTGTCCCTGGCGCGCTCCATGGCCGCCCGGCGCACTGGCTCCGAGAAGGTGTCGTAACCGAAAGCCCTTTGGTTCTGCGCAGAAAATGGTTCTATATACATAGCGGGCACATATTCTGAACGGTCTCCTTCGGGGAAAACCGTATAGTCAGGAAACCCATCAGCCCGAACCTGCCGGACATGCTCCGTTAACTGTCTGGGCAAAATTCTCGGCGCAAAAATCAACCCCTGTGTGACGCATAAGTATCTATCCAACCTTGCGGCGTTGATGTACGTTCGCCATTCTTCACGGGTAACGAGACCTGAAGCGTCAAAAAGAGCTCTTCCCCCGAGAATAAAATGCTCTTGTTTTTTCACTTCTTGGGTGATGGCGGTAATTTTCTCTTTTGTTCTATAAAAAAACCGTTCTCTATTTTGGTGAATCACAAAATCCAAGGTGAACCGCCATGCGATTAAAGAGACGGACACCCCGATCATTAAGGCGGCAGCTGGCAAGCACAAGTTTCGAAACGCATTGCGGCGCATAGGTATCATTCTAAAATAACCAAAAAAACACAGTGTAGGAAATCAAATTGCTTTGAATGCACTAAATTTGCCAAATATAACCGGTAAAAAAATCAGCAGATATTTCGTTTATAAACACATTTTTTCATGTAAAAAACTGAAATATAAACTATAAGTTCATCCCAAGCCTTCCTTGCTTTGAATTGCGATCGGCCCTTTTTGGACCTGGATAATTCCCCGGGACTTATTGCCAACCCCAACCTCCGACCGATAAATTTAGTCAAAAAAGGGGGGCCATCACCTTATCAACATCCTGCCTCCGAATGCCGCTGCCGGTATTCATCTCCTTAAGAACAGCGTCATCCAACAATGTAAAGCCATCCGCAATCCATTGCAGAGATATGGATGACAGCTTCCAAAGAAGTCGATAACCGCTCATAAAATAAGTTTGCACTGTTGGCACATGCAAAGCCCATATCACGTTCCGTTTGCAGCATCATGTAACCATATAATCTGAATTTTTAATTGGGGAGATTGAAAAAAACAATATCGCTTTTTTTTGATATGTGCTTCCTTAACCTTGGAAATATCGATAGCCGTGGTGATGGAGCCGCACATGCGGAAAAGGGAAATGCAATTCATAAAAAAAATCTAAAACATGACAACATGCTGTATTTCAAAATAAAAAAATATTTATTTTAAAAATACACGAATATATCTACTTTTTTAGTATCCCTTAATTAATCTTTAAATGCAATCGGGAGGCGGCTGAAAAAAAATGTAGGCTGCGGCTTACAATCAGGCAATAACATGTGAAGGTGACGTTGATTATTACTGTGACCTGTTTGTCCTATGTTTTCAGATGATCCAATCCTTTCTCAATAGTATATCGGATCATTTCCGCATCGTTTTTGACATGTAGCTTTTCCCATATTCGAATATGGTAGGTACTGATGGTTTTCGGGCTCAGAGACAGCTCTGAAGCAATTTGGGAGATAGTTTTTCCCGAAACCAAATGTTGTAAGACTGAGTACTCTCTGTCAGATAACCACTTTCCATTACTGTCTTTACGACCAATTTGATTGAGGAGTTGGTCTGCTATGGCATCGCTGGCGTATCGTCCACCCGACAGAATTTTATGAACCGCCTTGATTAAATTCTCAGGGGCAGTTTGTTTATTCAGATAACCATGTGCGCCGGCTTTTAGCACCCGTATGGCCATCTGATCTTCAGGCGCACTGCTTAACACTAAAATGGGCGGTGGAGAATGCATTCGCCGCACCTCTGAGAGTACCTCCAACCCACTCCGCCCAGGCATAAAAATATCTAGAATCAGCAAATTCCACGTCCTCTGCGATAGGCAAAGTAAAGTTTCCGTTGTAGTTGATGCTTCCCCGAAATGTGCATAGGGATACTCTTCGGCGATAATCTGGATGACTCCCCTGCGCAACAATTGATGGTCATCAGCGATAAGAAAGTTCATTCCTTGCCTCATGAATCAGTCTTTTGGAGAAATAAGCGGAATGCAAAGTTCTACAACAGTACCAGATTCAGGTCGACCGCAAATTGAGAATTGCCCTCCCAACAGTAGTGCCCGTTCACGCATGCCCGTCAAACCTATGGACAACGGATTGGTGACAATATTCGGTGAAATCCCGCACCCGTTGTCTTTAACAATTAAAATGCACTGTTTGTTTTGTTCTTGCAACATAATATCAACATGAGTCGCGCCAGCATGTCGTATTACATTGGTTAAGCTCTCTTGCAAAACGCGAAAAACCGTTGTGGCGCCATCCCTGCCGATAGACGGTTGTTCCTCTGGAACAGACACCTGGCATGCGATTCCACTTCGGGCCTGAAAATCCCTTGCCTGCCATTCTACAGCGGCACTTAGTCCAAGACTATCAAGAACTGCCGGCCTTAGTTCCGTAGCAATTTTTTGTACACTTTGGATTACCGTATCCGTTGTCCGCCCCATTTCAGAAATCCTGTCGGCCAAGGATTGTATTTCTATCGAATTTTCATGTCGTTTCAGAACGCGCTGTAACCAAATCACATCAAACTTCAAACGCGTCAATTCCTGTGCCATGACATCATGAATTTCACGAGCAACGTGAATGCGCTCCTGCTCACGACTTACTTGCAAACGAGAAGCCAAGGTGCGCAATTGCTCGCGGGAGCCCCTCAATTCTTTTTCAATCTGATTACGTTCACATATTTCCAGCTGCAATAGCTCATTTTTTTTCTCCAATTCGCGGGTCCGATCTTCAACCAGCCGCTCAAGGTGCTGACGATACGCTTCAAGTTCTAGTTCAATTCGTTTACGGTCAGTTGCATCAAGATATGTACCAGACATACGAGCTGGCCGGCGATCTGCGCCCTTGCCCTCGAAATAGACCCGGCCTCTGACAATGGTCCAGTGCACGGTATTGTCTATCAGATCGAGTCTGAATTCTGTTTCAACAGCTCCGTCGGATCCTGGATCTAAGGCTTGCTTTATTTCTTTGTCGATGCGCTGCCGATCTTCCGGATGGATCATTGCAAGTACATCCTGATAACCCAAAGGTGAACCGACATTTATATCTTTGAACTTCTTGGTTTTATTATCCCAAAAAACTTTTCCTGAGGTAAGTTGGTAATCGAAGGTTCCCATCTGCGCGGATTCAAGAGCAAACCGCAACCGCTCCTCGCTTTCCCTAAGGGCCGTGGTACGTTCGATTACCCGTTTTTCTAGCGTCTCGTTGATTTGTTTTTGCTTTTTAAAAGAAATATCCAAGGCCTGGGACATCTCCCGAAAATTTTCACAGAGGGCTTCTATTTCAATAATTCTGCTTTCAGGCCAATCGATGGTGGTTTCCTCAGTCAGCCGTTCGGGCAGAGATCTCGTCGCGTATTGGAGTTTTCGAACGGTTGAGACGAACCCCTTACTGAACATATGCGCGAGAACCACGGTAAAAGCAGTTAAAAACGATAGCAAGGCCAAGCCCTTGATGCTGAACAACGAAATTTGCTCTACCAACGGCAGGATTGAAGTTTCAGCAATCAGTCGCCAATCGCATTCCGGGATGATGGGGCAGGTTTTAACCATTATCGATGATCGCCAGCGTTGCATAATGCTGGTGCCGGCCGGCGCCTCCGGAACCCAATGGAAGGTTTTAGGCGATTCTTGTCCAGGGCTCACAGGATAGGGCGGTTGGAAAACCTCCATGATCTTTTGATCGGTATGCGAGCTGGCAATCACCTGAAACTTGGCGTCTACCAACGTGAAGTGGATGTATTCTTGAGCAGCCAACTGTTTGATATCACTTATTAGACCGGAGATATCGATAACGCCGCTGACATATCCCTTGTAGTTTCCATCAATCACAATAGGGGCAAGTAGCATGGCTATTGGAACAGGGTTTCCAAGCTTCCCCATCATCACATCGGGTATAAAGGGTTGTTTCTTTCTTTTCATTATTGAGATATACGGCCGATCAGAAAAATCAACTCCCAACGTGGATCTCCCTTCCACCATCATGGGTGCATAAGCAACGGTTGTTGCTTGCCGGTTCAGAACGCCTATCTTAGAAAAGGCGGGGGCGGAGGATTTAAACATGTCGACATAGTGCTGCATGACGGAAGCGGGCGTTTTATCTGGATCTCCCACTAAAACCGAGAGGGTATGAATAACTTGATGATTTCCTTTGATCCAATTTGCAAGGCTCTTTTGTGCAATGGTGGTTGATGCAGAAAGCTTATCTATCATCATTGCCGTCTCATGTTTTAGATATAGTCTCATGCCAATGACCAAAAACAGCATGGCGGGAACAATCACAAATGACACCATTGTGACAAAAATGGCCTGTGAATAACCAATTCGCTTGGGGCGGGACCTGCGGCCTTTTTTGAGCAAAAGAAAAACAATAGTCGCGATCAGGCAATTGAAAATGCCATTCATAGCTTGCTTGAGCATTATTAGAAAGGTGCTCTGAAGTTGAATCGCCATGACATGGTGGTAGAAAAAATAGACCAAGGGCATACCGATGAATGCCCAATAGGTCATATTACTAATGATCGGATCCCCTCTGCGCCTGTTGACGCTAACGGCAACAAAGGCGGCTTCTGCTGTCATGATGATAATGGCCCAAGGGTGATTCCAAAGAAAAAAGGTACAGGTCGCGGCGACGAAACCTGTAATGATCCCAAATAGTTCGCCCAACAATAGGATTGCAAGCATCACAAAAAAAGAGCCCATCAGAAAATCTACATTAAAGAACAGCTCGAAATTAAACCAATTCGCAAAAAACCCCATCAGGCCTAAACAAATACAAGCTGCAATGTCGTACAAAGGTTTCCGATTCATTGGCTATCCTTATTGTAGAATCCTAAATTTCTATCCGAATTTTGCATCTTAAGCCATAAAGCGGAAACCATCTGGGGATCCTGTTTTAGGGCGGTGAGAGCCTTCCACCTTAAAGACAGAGGGTACCCAAATGGCAAAGTAGAGTAAATCAAAAAAGCGACAAAACCGCAAGGACAAAGGATTTAACAGGAAAAAGGATTCAACGAAAGTGGCGGCAGGGCCAGAAAAATCAACGCTTCAACGCCACACGAGACGTGCAGCGAGCAGCTAAGCCCATTTGGCGGGTTTCTATCGATGGTCAAATTTTTTGACTTGATCGTTTTCAGTCAAATATTTCACGCCATCTATCGAGCGCCAACCAGGGAACCCGAGCTGGGCCACTACCCGATGGCATTGCGGCTTTTTCCGGTTGGAGCGATTGCCAGTGGCCAGCACTTTTCTATCGGTATGTGGACAGCCTGGGCGTCAATCAGACACTGTCCCTCCTTCAAGGCCATGGCCGGCTTGCGCGAACGAGTATGGAAGCTGCTAGAGCCGAATTATTATCGAATTTGCATCGATATCGACACCACCGTCGAGACACTCTGCGGCGACACTGCAAGGGCGACTGCAGTTTCGTTGGCCGTCATGCCCTGTTCGTAAAATTCAATAGCCTTTTGGTTGGTGAAGCGTTAAACCATTATCAGCTTGCCTCCTGCTTTGACTTTGCGTTTATCCTTGTTTTCTGGACTTTTGTTGGTCCGGTTGCCGACGCGAGCACCTTCCCCGGGTCAAGCCCAAGCGCTGTTATCCAATTCGCCATTTTGGCCTGGCACATCCAGCACAACTTCGTATTTGCGTTCACTTCAACGGCCCTCGCGTCAATCGTTTTGTCGCAGAAATAGCACCCGCCGGCGGCTTCCTGATAGTTTTTGTCAATCATGTCAAACCAGGGTGTTTTTTCAAACTCGTCACCCGGCTCTCCATATTTCTCAATACCAAGGCCACATCGAACCTCGGCCTCGACCCATCGAATAAAAAACGCAAGGATGGTTCGCTCTGCTTCCGGGCCCAGACTGCGGATCAAATTGATCGTGTCCATAAGGTCGGCCGCGAACTCCTGGCTTGCGCGGTTATCGATAACGTCATTTAAATTAATAACTTTTTTTTCTATTTCACGTTCACGCTTTTCGGCTTCATGCGTATCGTTGTTTTTCAATGTGTTTTCCTTTAGTTGGGCTTCTCCGTGCGCGTAGGGTTGCGGTGGTTTGACGATTATGTTTTTGTATAGATTTTTTTTGACAAATAATCAACTCGTCAAGCCACCTCGCCGGTCAGTGGGTTCTTAAACCCAGGCATCGAAACGACCATGCCGACGACGAGGTCAATAAATCGATGGTACCGTTCCAAGCCAAAACATAATAATTTATCCGCGAAGTTTTCACCTCCGTTGACCATATCGCTGGCGCATTCTATGATGAGCCGTTCAGTGTCGCGTTGTAATGATTCTGCTACGAGCGCCGGACATTTCCAGCGGCCTTCTGCCCCTGGGATATCCTCGATTTCGTATCCTGCTTTGATAAGCGCAGCCTTTAAATCTGCAAAATAATCCTTGGATTCTGAGTCCGACATCAGATATGTGAGCTTCAGGTCTGTGATTCTTTCGTCATCGATGCCATCTTGGAAACTTCTTGTGTCTTTCCATTTCGGATCGACATAGTATTTTGCCGTTTCGAGAAGGTGCCGTTGAATGCTGTCAACTTTTTCCCGGTGGACTTCGGCATAGGCTCGGGCCATGAGATAGGCGTTCACCGCGCTTTTTACGCTTTCCGGTATTGTCGGCATCCCCGGAGGGGTCGCATTGGTTTTGGTTTCCATATCATTTGCCATCATTCACCGCCTTTCACGCCTGACAAGTTAAACACGATCCCCAGGCAATAAGTTTTTCCATCTTCCATTATACTGAATGTCGCATGGGGGATATCGGTTTTGTAAACCCATGAAATATCCCATCCGGGTGGAGCCCATATCGCCTCAATAACTGCAGCTTTGTTTTTAATCTCTTTAAAATACGGGCACGACTCTTCATGGCATGCGTTTTGGAGCAACCCTTTACCGGTTAGGTATGCCTTGCCGCCATCGAAGCAGTCAACCTCGTCATCAATTGCGCCCTTGAATATCATTAAATCGTCACTGGCGCCGAAAACGACGACGAGATCTTTGTTCGCGGCAAGGATGTTTTCGATTCCGTCGCTGATTTCATCATGAATCTCTCTGTGATCAAGCATTTCGGCGAGATCTTCTTTGGTAATTAGCATCGCATCGGTCCTTTCTTTTAATAAAAATCCGTTATCTCCCCTTTTTTATGCCGTTGACTACTATCCTCCGGTGCGCCCATCTTTCAAGATCCCATGCGCCTACACCGTAATTCGCGCACAGGATAATCGAGGCTACTGTAAAAAGAAGACAGGAGATCCGATAGCCAATAGGCAAAACCAGCAGGAAGGCAGAGACCGCCGAAACGATCGCGATCACGAACATCACTCCGGACAAAAAAGCTTTTCCAGTAATTGTTTTCATGCGTTTATCACTCCTCCATTTCCAGGTATCAATAGGTGTTACCCGCGCTGTTATTTAATTTTCAATTACAAGCATTGCCACATTCACATTCGTCCCAGCCGAAGCGAAACTTCCAGTCGGCAGGTCCAACCAATATCCCCCTGACTCCTCGGCCAGCGGTATAAGCTTTTCACGTTGCCTTGGCCCATTCGCGCATAATGCGATCAGGCGGCTGTTATTAAACAAGAATTGCAGCGCGTGAAGGATGTGCTTGATGTCCTCTCCATTGGCAAATGGCGGGTTCATAATCACTCGGTCAAATCTCCCGAGGGTTTCCGGTGTGCATTTCAAAAAATCATCATGCACAATGTGAAGGCCAGACACACCGCACCTTGCCAGTGCTTCAACAGCTGCATGGTTTATTTCAACCGCTACCTTCTCGGGCGCTGAGCCTATCGCCTTGAGAAGGTTCCCGGTGCCGGCGGATGGTTCGAGAACTCGGTGCTCGCCGCGGATATCGGCAGCCTCCACCATTTTCTTGGCAATCTCCAGGGGCGTTGGAAACAACTGAGGGGCCGACACGACCCTTACGCCACCATTGCGAAGGGCGTCTTTCATATCATCGAATATGGTCTTCTCTGGCTCAGAATAATGGCCAGTTGGTTTTCTGGCGTTCTCCATCTTTGCCGCTGGTATTTCAACGGCCGGTTTCAGTATCTCCGCAGCCGGGTGTTTGACTTTCGCGTCAGAGATAAAAACCTTAACCCAGCCCCATTGTTTTTCGGTCACGGCACCATGTTTCCGACCGATAAACCCATCAACGACTCTGATTCGGTGCCGTTCAACGCCCGGCTGGTTAACGACAGCAGAGCTTTTGTGATCTTGGTATACAGCCTTAAATTCAGCCTGTGTCATGACTGCACATTTTTCAGTTTCATAATTGCACATAGGCGGCAACTTGGTCACGGCCTTGACCTTCTCAATGTCCGCTTCTGCCGGCGGGGTATAGTCTTGAACCTCTTCAACGTTAACTTTCGTTGGGTAACTCTTGCTGAATAAAGACAGCGAAGTTATTACGCCGTCTTTCCTGTTGATTTTCTTGATGACGTTCCATCCCCATCGGTGCTTCACCTGCCCGCCGATTTGAAAATCAAATGCGTCCGCCTTGAGCCCGCCCTGTTCTTCCAGCATGGCGCGTTCATATATCAGGCGGTTTTCGTAATGCGAGAGCCACCTGTCACAGAAATTAATCGTATTTCGATAGGCGGGCACAATCAGGTCTCTGGCTTGTTCTGGTGTGATGATTTTCCCATCAAGTGCGCTCCATAATCCCATGTCTCCTTCATATTGGCTGACCGGTGGTTCTCTTGGATACTCTGCCAGTGGGAATTTAAAAGATGAGTAGCTGATGTCACTGAGGGCGAGCGCCCGGTCGAGTGTCAGCTCCTTGTCCGGGTCGGTCCATGCCGCAAGATACTTTTCGGCATTATTTTTCGTCCGTTCTGAGGCCCGCTTGTCGGCTTCAATTTTCTTGATTCGCCTGGCTCGCACATCCGGGCGCTCTTTATATTTCGCATGCCGCAGCGCTCCGGCGGCCCGAGACTTCCAGTATTTTGATGTTTCCCACATCTTGACGGCTTTGCGCATGCCGTTTTCGATTTTCTCGGCATGTTTTCGCGCGTGTTTTTCGGAATGGTGCCCGACGAGGATCGGTTGCCCGAGCGGGATGTTGTCTGCAATTGCAGAAACCTGTTTTCGTGCGGATTCTGCATCGGCAGCCCGGTTACTGCTATAATCACTAAACCGGTCGGCCCGCTCTTCCGCTCGTTCGACCAGGCCGGTGTCCTCGTCGCCGATTTCGCCGCACATTTCAATAAGCAGGTCCTCTCGATGAGGGGTCCACATGTGAGCGACAAAAAGTTCTTGTTTCGGTGCCCATTTGAAACCGGCGGCTTTCACTCGATTATAATCTTCTTTGTCGAGGCGATAGGCCGGGTATAGGCGGAGGGAGTTGTCATCTGGTGAGTACGTGGCTGTGTGGTCCATATAGTTCTACGCTCCTGTTTTAATTCAAAGTTGTTTTAAATCGATTTTAAATTGTTGTTTCGCGTGTGGGTTGTGACAGGAAGGTCTTTTTAAATAGGCTCTACATATAAGGGACGCTTCGCGGGCTAAAATACAACCGGTGTTGCCAAAAAGCTAAAATCTTCCAAACATCCAACAGGTACACTTTCATGAAACTGGTCCAGTGCGTCCTCCTCGTCGTCCGCATCAAAAAAATATTCCCTTACTGAATTTACACCGAATGGACCGGCGGGAAGATCAGCTTGGTCATCCCCATCCGTTAACTCCTCAACCATCTGCGTGCATATGACCTTGTATTTCATTTCTCGGCTCCTTTCAGTCTCTCTGTCCATTCAGTCCATTTTGGTTATAATTTTTTCCCACTGTGATCGCTCGATCGCGTTGTTTCGCGCCGCACCGCATGCACATCGACTGACTTTTATGCTTGATGCATCGGGAGGCGCACTGGCAAATCCAGTATTCCAACGAATAACCATCTTCCGGGTCATTTCGGGGGCTTTCGTCATTGGGCGTCACAATACCCCTCCTTCCAATTCGCAAAGATCGATTGTGTGCTTTTCCCCGTCCTCGTCAAACACATCGAAAACGAGCGCGGATGTATTTGGGCGCTGGGCTTCACGGGCGGCTATTGCTGCCTCCAGTGGAGATTCCGCAAGAACATCAATCTCCCAAACGACATGATATTCTTTTGATGTTTTCATTTTATTTTTTTCGCCTCCATTTGTGGCAAAAAAAGCCCGCCAGTCTTTCAACCAGCGGGCCACATGTTCCGCTCATCATTATTTCCAACACTCCAATCGGTCTTTATCCAAATCAAACGCGATCAAACGCGCATCGGCATAACCGCCGCCGAATATGCACCGAAAGACTCCGATGTAAAAATAAGCGGGTAACAACCCTCAAGAGTACCATTTTCGTCAGTTTTATTATCTACATCCTTGAGCTTAATGATAATCTTGTCGCCGATCCCGTTAATGGCATCGGCCACAAACTTCCCGTTCATGTGCGTAACATACTTCGGTTCAACCTCGTCTCCGGACACAGCGATATTTTCTTTCTCGAACTCTGCCGTGTTCGGGTTAAAGAAGCTCACGTCAAGCCCACCATTGAAGCCCATGCAGATGGCCTTGAAGTCCGCGTCGGCCAGAACATTTGCTTGCCCAACAGTTTTGGACAGACTTGCGAAGTCAATTACGACGCTTCTGTTGTACCCGGAAAAAAGCTCGCTGTATTCGGGGAAGGCGGCCCCTGGATCGTTAATCGCGTAAACTGTGAGGTTCGCGGACGGAACAAACACCTCGATCATTGAGCATGCGCTTGTCGTTTTGACCACCACGTCATCATCCCCTGCAGTCTTGCAGATGGCCGACATCGCACGCTTATCGAAGAACAGGTTTTTCTCTGTGTTAAGATCGTTATCCAGGGTATGTAGCCGGCTTCCGTCTGTCGACACAATTTTCTTGCCAATCGGGTCGAAGAACATATTGACGATATGGCTCCGCGTATCGTTCGCTTCCTGCGGCGGAACGTTCGCGATTTTCGCAAGCTTGTTCCCGGGCAGCCTTGTAACCAAAACGTCTCCGTGGCCCTTATCGTTTTCCGGAAAGTAATCAGGGTTTTCGATAGGCATCGTTTTGAACGAAGCACCTAAAGATAAAAGATATCCGAACGAGCCCGGCCGCTCGCATGCCTCCATTTTTAAATCAATCATGTCGTCCGGCTTTTCGTCCATCGATTCAACCATTTTCAAAAACAGCTTCGGTTCGACACAGAACCGCTCATGGACCGTGATCCACTCGTCTGCCGCCTCAGATATCTCTTTATCTACCGAAGCTTCGAACACCAACGAGATTACGGAAAGGAGATCCTCTCGCTTTGGCTTTGCCGGGAGGGCTTCAGCCTGTTCCTTCGTGAAATAATCCGCGACGAGGTCTTTCATCTGCGCGACGGTTAAGTCCTCAAGATCGTCGCGAGAGATGCGCGCAACAGACTGTTTCGGTTTGATCACTGTTTTCGAAGCTCCGAAAATCGGCAAGTGGACCTCAGCATACACGCTAAAGTTTGTTGCCATTAATTTTTGGTTCTCTCCATCAAACAGGATGGTCTTCACGATCGGGTCCGCCGGGTTCCCGGTGGCCACAAATGGCTTGACCGCCTTGATTGCCTTGACTAAATCGCTTTTCTTGACTTGTGCCATGATAAATCTCCTTTGATTGTGGGTTCGCGGGTTGGTTGTGGGCCGCGTTTGTGTTTCTCCACCCAAAATGGGGGAGCGTCTGCCGCCGGCAATCGTATCCAGCGGCAGAAGTTCGCCCGTTTTGCGTTGACGATTTGTCCATTTAAAGCCGTTTTCTACATCCCCAGCGCCGCGGCCTCTTTCGCATATCCGATCACCACCTCGAAAGGCAGCGCGACACCAACCGCCCGCCCAATGGCTATGGTGGTATTCAGAGCCTCGACGGATACGCAATATTCGTCCGCAACTGTTGCAAGGAAATGATTTATCCGCTCTTTTTCGGTGGACTTTTTCGGTGTGTTGATGATTATGCCCATGGCTTCCTGTTCCTTATGCTCTGTATGCTACGTTTCAATATCAAATCGAATAATTCTACCGGCCTCAATGTCTCTACGACTCACACCAAAAGTCCACTGCCGGGCATGCTCGCACTCCATAATGTCAGGTGGAACCCTCAAAAAATATTCCTGTTTTGTAGTCGTGCATACGACCTTCAGAATATTGAATGGGTCCAAGGTTTTCTTGGGGAACCTGGGCCGGAACAAAACCATACCGTTATCTTCATGGACCGGCTTCAGCTTAAACGCCTTCGCTATTCGTTCCATGCCGATTCTCGCGATAAAGATGCTGCGGACATCGACATTTTTAATTGCCATGATTTGTTTGGGATCAAGGGCCTCCGCTGGGGCGTGGTAAAGATGCTCGTCAACCTGAAGCCCGTTGATAAAAAACAGGCTCACCCCATTTTCTACCCACTCATCAGCCTTCTGGGCATTGACAAACTGGCCCTTACTTTTAATCTCTCCGCTTTCTCCATACATGACGAAGCCGCCTGTTCGGCCACGATAGGCACTACTGCTTTCAAGGCGATGTCCAGCGCTTGAAAGGTTCCATGTGTAGCCAACCATCACCGGAAGCCCTTCTCGCCAATTTCTGCAATCAAGCTTGCCTGAAATTTCGCAGCAGATTGAGCCGTCCTTGCGCTTTACAACCAGCCCATGTTTTTCGGGGATAAAATGATAAGCCAGCCGCCGGGTGCCTTGGTGATAAAACTTCTGCCAGACCACACGGCCATGCTTATATAACGTTTTACAGGTGCCGATGACGTCGTCCATTGCGCGCTGTTCTTTCCTTGTGCATAGGCCATCAAGCGCGCGGTTGGTGCCCTTACGAAAACGAAGCGTGGCCCCATTTTCCTTTTCAATTTTCCCATACTCGCAAAAAAACACCTGCTTGCCGGCATGGCTGATACTTTGCGTCGCAATAGACCCATCTTTTACAGTGATTACAGCCTTTGTGTGCTCCCCGGCTGCATCTACGTTCGAGATTGTAACGCGGCCATTCTCCAATACATGGTGGTACCCACGAATATTGCTCATGTAATTGGTCACACTAACAAACTTGCCGCCAAGCAGTGCGCTGCCGGTATTATGGTTAGAATCCATCTGCCCTCCTTCTGCTACTTTTTATGCGTCCTAATCGGCGGTTTTTCGCTTCTTCCCCATGCCTTCAAACTCCTGTTGGATTTTAACTTCATACTTTCCTTCGGAGAGCTTGATAGGGCCGTGTTCAGGGTGCGTGATTTCCCCGCCCTCTTTCCCGACCTCAATAACCATCCGGTCGGTTCCCTGGTTCGGGTCACCGAACATAGAAAGCTGCGCCTGGCCGCTTACCGCATGTTTATGGCCCGACTTTTCGCCTTCTCTAATGACATTTTCAGGCACAGGTACCGGGTCAAGTTTCTTTCTGCCCCAAGCATTTCCAGTTCTTATTCGTTCATATTCGTCGTCAGAGATCCGGAAAATTAAAACCTCTCCCTGCCTTGCCGCTTTAATTTTATTCATGTTTTCGACCTCCCATCCGGTACCAAAAACGTTCTGATTTCCCGTCGAAGGTCCAGCCGCTTTTTGACCAACCACTCCGGGACAAGCACTCGCCCAGGCAAAAACTGAACTGCCTCTCGCGGCAAATTCTCCAGTTTCGCACCGGTTCTGCTTGCCACTACATCAAAAGACCGGTCGTCTATTCTCGGAATTTCACTGATTTTAAGCGAATACCACGACTGCCTGCTTTTCGTTTGGTTCGTCATTTCACGTCGGTATCGCATGCGCCTTCCTCCACTCCAGGATGTCTATTGCTAATTTGCCAACAACGCCCGCGGCGGCCGGCCGAGGCAATCATCTTGAACCATTTTCAGGAGCCTTGCCGCCAGGGAAACGTCGCAATATGCGTCCACACAATCTCGTTCCAGGTTTCTTCTAAGAATGGACTTAACTTCGTCGTGGATGCCATCACTGCCAAGAACCTGGTCGATCGTGTCCCGTGTCTCCTTGGTCACAAAGTCAAGATTCGCGTTTGCCATGTCATGTTCCTTCCCATTATTCCTTCCCATTGCCCATCGGGCGCGCCCCCGCGTGATAAAAAAAACGGGGCCAGCAACCAGGAAACAATTTCCAGGCACCAGCCCCGTCGCCACAAGGGTGAAAATACTGCATTACTTCGCCTTACTTCGGCCTATTTCGTGTAGGCATTGATTCCTACGGTTACCATCGTCCCGGGGACGTTCACGTTTCCGCAGGTGGATGAAACTCGGACGGTTTTCCCAGATGCAGACCGTTGGCCCCGATGGGACAGATCAATTTCCAGGGTTAGTTTGTCGCCATTGACTTCGCCTTCGATGTTTTCGCCGAGCTGAAATTTTGCCATGATGATTCTCCTTTGATTAAATGATTAATGAATGGTGGTTGTTTTTTAAAAATGCTCGAGGTTTTTAACCTCGCTCATAAGCTGCCTGTCGTGAGTTGGCGCAAAATCATCTGCATGGGATCTCAATGCAGCCGTTAAAACGATTTTCGCTAAAACCATTTCTTTACCAGCATAATCCGGCCTGTTGATTGCCCCGCTTCGCAAAAGTTCATCGCACTTTATCTTTACGACAGAACAAAAATCTTCCAGCAGTTCGTTGATTATGTGGTTCATGATGGATTTGCCTCCTCGTTTGTCCGTAATCATTTAGTTTTATCCATATGCCATCACCCCGCTTTTCGATCCTGCCGTTTTATAATCGCGAACCTTGCGTTAACGGTTGACCCTATGCCAGAAGCAGGTCTTAGCTTTTCCTGATACTGGTCCCATTCTGCCTGCGTTGGGCTGTCCAGCCTCTCGCTGGTATTCTTTTTCTCGAAAACAAACATCCATCCGCTGCAATAATCTCCATGTTTGAGAACCAGGCAGAACCGGTCTGGACATTTATCTGGTTTTTCCCATGGCCCGAGAAACCCCGCTCTCTCCATTGTATGATCTGAGTTTTTCGGGCATTCTGGTTTTTCAAAGCTGTATTTTACGGCTCCGCAAGTCGGGTGCGTGCATTCCCATTTCGGCGCATAGATTTCTCCGGGGTTAACCATGCAGTCGATAACGCACCCCGGGTCACCGGCTGTTGTCCGAACACGAAACTGTGCATTGCATTTGTCGCAATACACCCCGGAATGCGAGAGGGAGGTGAAATTTCCTTCACCGCAAACCGGGCACTTCAGTTTTTCCCACTCGAACGGATTAAACCCGCCTATTTCCTCCACTGAAAACGACATTTGAAATTCCCTCCGTTTCTTGTTTTTTTCAGAAGACCACAAATTTATAGGTCCGTGATTATTCCCTTTTGTTCTTTTTTTCGTGCTACCAATAGAAAACCCGCCAAAGTGCGCGATTTGCGACTCTCCAGCGGGTTCTCTATTGGCCCCACGAATGGGGCGAACATTTCGTGACTTCTCACCAGCAATCGAGCGTTGAATATACAACCTCAGCGCCAATGAAAAAAGTATCAAGATCATATTCACTGGCGACATCATAGTCGCCGCAATCATGCACGACGAAAAACTCTTTTCCGCTTTTTTTCGCCGCCATATCCGCTTTGTCTATGGCATCTAATTTTCTCATATTGGCCGGCGCTCCTTTCTGCCATCGCATTTTACATCGCCGCGTGCTTATCTTGCGCCCGATACATCCTTGCGTCTTCGCTTATTTTCTGGCCTATTTTCACCATCTGGGCGGCCAGTGCTTCCACCATTGACAGTTCTCTTTTTCTTGCCAGGATTACCAGCGGGCCTTTCCCGTTGGCATATTTCGAGTTCGCAAAATCGCCCACTTGTTTCGCCAGACGGTCAAACATTTTCCCGGCTTCCTTCAGGGCGTCCTTGTCCTTCCCTTCGGGCATGTCGAAAAGTCTCAACTGGCTACTTTCCAGCCGGTACGCCTCGACTTTCGCCAACTGGTCTTTCGCGTTATTCGCTTTCAGTGCCCATTCAAGCGCTTTTTCCATTTTCACGGAATTCGGGAATTCCGCGATTTTCCGGGCCACCGCCTTCGGAAGCGCGCCGGCGTTCACCATCTGTTTCGCTTTTTCTGGAAGATTCAACAGCGGCAAATCCATGCTAATTGTCGCGACTGATTTCCCAACAGCCGCGGCCAGGCGTTCGATGTCAATTCCCAGGTCGAGAGCCTTTTTGTAACTTTCCACTGTATCCATCGGAGGCAGGTTTTTTCTTGTTTCATTGTCCAATACTTGATCCAAGAAAATGTCCCCGGCCGACTTTCCAGAGTCGTCAATAAATGCCGGAATTTCTTTTAAGCCAACCATCGCACTTGCCCGCCATCGGCATTCGCCATTGATCAGCATCCAGTCCACGTCAATTTCCGGGTCCGGATTCGGGCGAACCTTGATCGGGTTATTCAATCCCTCGGCCGCGATTGATTTTCCCAGCCCGGTCAAATAATCCATTAATTCCTGTGTCATGTTTGCCGTTTTTCTTGGCTGCCCAGGGTCGGGCGCAATCCTATCCAGTGCGATATTTTGCAGTTTGGTTTCCATAATCTCTCCCTTGTGGTCTTGCAGTTTAAAGTGAGTTAACCGTCTCGGGATTTTCTCCCAGTGTCACCAAGCAGCACGCGCCGGCACTTCAGCCGATCCATGCCGTTTGGTGGCCCCGGGAGGAGCCGGTGGGATATGGGGTGGGGCAAGTGGGGTTGTGTTTTCTCAATACGCTTTCCTCCTGTCATTTTCTGGACGCTGCCAATATTCCACCCGGCTGTTCATCTCGGCTCGTTGGCGCCGGATATCTGCAAACACATATGCCGCGACTTCCCTGTTGAATTGCAGCACCACTTTCGCAATTTTTCTTGGACGATTCATGACTACTGTTTCCATCCGACACCTCCTGTTTCCTCGGCCTGACATACCGCCGGGTTCCGCACACCAGGTGATATGACAAACGGCGGTTTAATATTGTCGAAAACAAGTCCAGATGCCATTTTCCGCTATAATCGCCCATGTTTTCCTCCATGATTAATTTGAATAGCGCCCTTCAAAGCTTCCATCAAAGCTCATGCCCAGTTTTCCAGCCATGCGCTTTGAAAGAAGGGCGGGCCGCTCACTCCGGATTTTCCAGGCCAAATTTTCCAGCCGAGATTTTCCAGGCGGACGGCCCGCCGATTTCAGTTCAAACTCACTCCAAATTAAAAAAAAACAAGGGGCAGGGGATACCTGCCCCGTATATGCAAAAAGAACCAACCGTTCAGACATGATTCACTCAGTTCAGTCACAAAGCCGCCTCAGTTGTCGCGCTCGTCCGTCCGTGATGCCAGGCATCAGGCGTTCATCCTCACCACGTCGGGCCGGAAGTCTACCACTGGCACTTCACTTCCTTGCGCTCACATCGGCAGCCGGCCTGTTACCAGACCTATGTGACATCACCAACCATGCCTTGCAGTTGGCGGTCCGGGGTGACTGGCCCCGACAGGCTACCGGCTTTCACACTCTTGACGGGACAGGTGCCAACAGCTTGCGAACCTGCTTCCGTTGCAGCGGCTACGATACCGCACCGACCATGTGATTCGGCACATGGAACCTATCCGCCGGGTTGTTAGGGTGGCCGGTGGCCTGCCATGATCCCAGAGAGTCTTGCACTTCACCCGGCAAGGCATCAACCCACAGCCAGCCTGCCGATCGAACTGTTAACATGGGAATCACGGCCGGATTATAGTTCACCGGCTATCCCGGGCCATCCCGTCATGGGTATGACTCCACCAGTGAGGCGACGGGCCTGCGTCCTTGGTGGTTGCGAATCCGGGCCGATGATCCGGTCAGCCGTGGCGAGGTGGCCCACTGCCGGGCGGTACGGATTGCAGGTGAAAATGATGAGCCATGCAACGAAAATGCATCAATACGAGGCATAATAATGCATGGCGCAAAAAGACAAAAAACAAGAGCACGTCAAAAGCGTATCAAACGATATGATACGTTTTTTGTTTTTGTGACTTGCTCTTATTCTTTAGGGATACAAAAAACCGAAAAATACAACCGGCGATCAAAATAATTTTAACTTTATTATGATCGCTGAATGTTCGGGTTTTTGATTCCTTCTTACATATTAGGGATACCATTTTGTTAAAAATACAACCATGAAAAAGAAAAAAAAATAAATAACTATATTAGGTAGATAAATGGCAATAAAAATAAAATTAGCTTTAAAAAATATAATTAAGATTGACAAATAATCATTTTTAAGGCTAAAAATAATCACGTAAACAATTAACCGGATCATTAATAACAATAGGAGGAAATTTTATGGAAAACATTATCAGCGAGGTATTAGCGATTTATGGAAAACAGGCCGAAAGAGCAAACAACCTTGATAAATCAATGGATATTGAGGCATACCGCGAATGCCTTCAATCGGCCATGGAAAAGGTTCTTACTACCAATGGGCAATGCATTAAGGATATTATGGATAAATACCAAATGATATCAGATATAAAAGGCGCTTTCAATCGCCTTGTTAGGAGGGAAACGGACTCATTAAAACACAGGAAAGTAAGACAAGAAAAACACGAAACATTTAGCATCGACGCAACATTTACCGATCATAAAAATATGGAAGTGAATCGTATTGAAATTATTGATTATAAACAGGTTCGGAATGCCGAACATAATGAAATGATAAGACATATCAAAGAGTTATTGAAGGATGATATTGACCGTGAAATATTTGTACAATATCAAGTATATGAATGCACTCAATCAGAAATAGCCGACTTATTAGGCATAAGTCAGCAAGCAGTGCAAAAAAGGATAACCCGGATAAATGCAGTGATTACAAACAGTAACCTAAGAAACATTTTAGACAGTCGCGCAGTTAAACAAATAGGAGAAATAACAGGGAAAAAGCAGCATATAGAGCAATCATACGACACAAGCCCGAATCCGGGCGCGTCTATTGCGCCCGATACCCATAAAGCCGATATCCGTAAAGCCCGACGGGCAGCAAGGGCAGCAAAGCAAGCGACTATCAATTATGCCGTATCATTAGGCAAGATAGGTATACCAACGAAAGAAAAGCCGGTTGAAATTATCGTATCAATGGGCGCGGGTAGCAATTGGTTATCAAAAAACTACCCGGCAAGGGTATAAATCTACACGGCAAAAAAAGACCCCAAAAACCCGCTTGCAAAAACCTTCGAATGCAAGCGGGTTTTTTATTGCCCAAACCATTATTGACAGTCAACCGATACAATGTATGGGTAAAAAAGCGATCGTTTGATTATGAGCCTGTAAAGCGCTTTAATTACGATAGTATTATATCAGATGAATACTGATAACATGGTATCGGTATTCAACCGTTTAATGGTTGTCTGGTATGCCGGCATGAGTGCCGGTATGCTGGTATGCCTATCGGTATCAACTTTATGTAATATATTGCATGGTGAAAGTTAATTAAGGCGTGTAAGCAATTAATATATTTATATATACACCTATATACATTTTTAGAGGTGAAAAGGGGGAATATGATATAAATTTAATTATACCAGTTAGTTATGCCAAACTTAATGGATATTATGAGGGATTGAATTAAAGATTGATGATAAAATAATGATAATAAATAGATACTATATATACCAAGTGGGACCGGCGGATATATTGATGCAGCCCCATATATGTGCAATAATTTTATTGTCCCATTGCAATGCATGGTTGAAAAATGTCTCTAATTAACATGAGACGTTAATCAGCCATTCCTTTGACGCGAAAGCATAACGCAAAAAGGGCTTGTCATAAGTCTTTATAACATATAAAGACTTATGAACCGGGCTTTTATGCGGATAAAAACGCACAAAACCGCATGAATAAATGATTTAAAAGCCATGCCCCCCCTTCAAAAAACATGACCCCCGGCCCCCTTTTGTGGCGCGACGGGTAGTGACCATAATTTTTTTTGTATATTTTCGCCCCCAAAAAACTTCCCTTATCAGCGCCAATTCATCAACAACTTTCACATAAAATTCCTCAGATTTTTACCAAAAAAAATCCTTGCATTCCAAAACAAAACAAATTAAAGCTAAAATTAGCCCTTAAAAGGAATAAAATAAACATTAGCATCAAATTAAAGCTCAAAAAAAATACATTTAAAATCGCAATAAAGTATCAAAATAGCCTTTAGATCGATCAAAATAATAGGCACAAGTACCTATATGCGAAAGAATTGTGCCAAGTGTGATTGCGGGTGCGAGCGGGTGTTCTTGCGGCGCTGCGCAATGATTTGACGACGAGAACGATTGAACGCCTGGAACAAATTGATATTTTGATTGTTTTTTTTTCATCCGGCCGCCCGGAGCGGGCACTGGATGATGATTTTCTGGCGGGTTAGCTTTCGGAGTTGGCGGAGGAGCTGACGGATGAATTGGTGGCGCAACTGACGGCAGGTTTGATGGAACGTGGGCGGTTGTACTGGGTTTTGGCATAGGTATAAGTACCTATGGTATGGCGCTTGGGATGGGTAATAATACGTATGGCGTGAGCGTGTACGTGGGTTGATTTGGCGTCGGGAGGGTTTTTGTATGACACCTTGGAGGACGGTTTTTGGTTTGGGGTCTCACGGGGGGAATGATGAGCAGCCGATTGGCAATGTGGCTGGTATTGTGGGCGGCGAGGCCGGCGAGCTGGCGGGGGTGAAGGCGGGGGCGAAGCTGAACACGAATTTGAACACCTGGGATTCGAACGCATGGAAGGATGATCCGCTTGGCGCAGTTTCACAAGACGATACGGCACCGAAGAACAATGTTGAGGAGGGCAAGGACGAGATCTATTTGGTTCCGATGGATTTGGTCCTGAGATATGTGCCTGCGGCATATCAAGAAGGGGTTGTGAAATACAAGCGGGAGTCTTGGCGGGGCGGGTTCAAGGTGTCGGTGCTGGTGAATGCGATTGCGCGGCATTTGGTTTGTTTTTTTTGGGGCGGAGAGGATTTGGATCGCGAGGCGGTTGAGAAGTATGGGATCAGGAAGACGCACATGGCGGCGATTATTTTTTGTTGTTTGTCGATATTGTGGACGTTGGAAGTGCGGCGGGATTTGGATGATCGGCCTGGGCGGTTGAGGGCGTGGCGGAAGAATGGTGGCGTGAATAGTGCTGGGAAGGATCGGAAAAAAGGTCGGGATGTGCCTGAGGCGCCAAGGTGCTGATGGTGTTTTCTTTGGGGGGCATCCGGGCGGGCCGGCGGGGGGCCGGGTGGGGGGCTGGGGTTGGGTGATCCGGAGGGGTGTGAGAGGATGGCGGGGAGCTTTGAAATGGCATCTGAGATGGCCACTGAATCGGAGCTGAAGTTCATAAAGAGTTTCGTGAGCAGCATGTCGCTTGAGCTGGATGGCGGCGCGGAAATTTTTGATGAGATTGTGCGGTTGACGGTGTGGCGGCCTGGGGCTGCGAAAAGGGTGGTAGCTTTTTTTAAGGAAGGTTTGAGAATATCGATGATTTTGAGTTACTCCGGCTTGGTTTTGATGCGCGACACGATTTTGGATGAGATAAAACGCGAGGACGAACGGGCTTTTGTTGCGAAGAAGACTCGAAAGTTTTGAGATATTTTGAGATATTTTTAGACAGTTGGTTTTTTGTTTGGACTTCTGGATTCTGGTTTCGTTTTGGTTTTCGTTCTTTTTTTTAACTGTTCTGGTTTAAAACAGATTGACTGGAGGGGTATTTAGCATGAGCGATAGGCGTTCGGTGACAGAGGAAGCAGACATAATCATTGATGCGGTGAGACGGCTCAAGAAGAAGCTGGATGAGCTTGGCGATATCAATAGCAAGGATGTTGATGTTGCGCTTGAAGATGCGAGGAAGCAGGCGGCGGCGAACGCGATGGAGGAGCGTGAACGGCGGGTGGATGGTGAAAAGAGAGAATTGCGCGACGAGAAAATTAGTTCTGGCGGGCCGAAAATGGCACCGGATGAAGGTGGTGTGGAGATCCAGGCGAAGGTTGGAAGGGTTCTGCCTTCTTTTCTTCCGATATGCTGTTGCTTGAGCGAATCACCTTGCAACTCATGCGGCCAGGTTGACGATGACGACCTTACGGATCTTTTTGGTGACGGGCTTGCGATGTATGATGATAAAATTGACGCGGTGGTGTTGGACGCAGGCATGATCAAGTCTGGAATGTCTGTTGTGACCACCAGGAACGGCGCGGGCACATTGGTAGTCGGCATTGTTGGCGGCGCGTCTGCTGCTCAGGTTGGGCAGTAGCTATGCCGATAGATAGGCAGCTTATAGCATCGGGCCGGAATAAGTTTGCCAAGGGTGCGGTTGATGGCAAGGACGGCAGCAAAGTTTCGTTCGTTTCGTGGGACATGATTAAAGACTGCGATGCGGAGACTTGCGCCATGGCGGCACTTTGCCCATACGCAAAAACGGGGATATGCAAAGTCGAGCAGCAATATATCAGGGCTGTGTTTTCTCCGCTGAACGAGTTGATAGAGGCCTCTCCGAACGCCTTTGTGTTTAATCAGGTGGGGCTACAGCTTATCCCGCTTTATCATCACTTGATCAAGCTCAAGATGATTGAGTTGTCGATTGGACGGGATGGTATGGTTTATAAGGATCCAAAGGGGCAACTGAAGGTCCACCCGATTTATAAAGAAATCCGGGATACGATGAACGCCATCAATAGGCAGTGGCGGGAGGGCGGGTTGCTGCATATAGCGCAAAAGGCTGGTTATCTGAGCGGCGCCGATGGCGGGACAACGCCAGAACTTCAGGACATTATGGAGAATGGGTATCCGGATTTCTATGAGAAAATGAGCACGGAATAGGCGCGATCGTCGCGCGTCCCAACAATATTGACTTTTTTGTAAAATAAAATTAGCCTTTAGAGGATTTTTTAACAATCTCTCTAAAGGCTAATTTTATTTATGCAAATGGGATCGAGCCGGGCCAAGATTAAAAAGCAGGGCGGGTCAAAGGCTGGGGGTACTGAAAGCCGTGGGAAGGCGAACATGGTGGCCAAGGACGCCGGCAAGCCAGCCGCGAAGGGTGAGCCGGACGGGCAGCGCAGGCCGAACAGCAAGCCGAATCAGTTGACTATTTACGACCGGTACCGGAACGGCGGCGACGGGCTGATAGCGTGGGCCGAGGAAAATGTACGGATCAAGATTGTTCCTGTCGGGATGAGCCACGATGTTTGGGCTCCGTTGAGCGACTTGCCAGACGAACCGAATCCTAACACTGGCCGATCGCCGAAATTCATGTGGGAAAAAATAAAAGAGGTTTTGCGAGAAGCCCTGGTGATGGAAAACGGGGTTTTTAAACATAACCTGATCGTATTTTGTTGGATGCGCGGCGAGGCGAAAACGTTTGCATCGATATTGATATTGATGTGGAAGTTTTTTTGTTTCCCTGGCCAGCAGATTGTGCTTTGCGCGAACTCGAAAGAGCAAACAAAATTTGTTCAGTACGATCAAATTAGAAACACGATTTTGAATTCGCCGCGGTTGCTTGCGCGGATCGGGAATAAAAATATTCAAGAAAAAGAAATTCGAATCAGGAACTCGGCCGGAAATGTTGTCTCTTTTATTCGGTCGATATCGTCATTCAGCGGTATCGTTTCAAACATCAGCGGGTTTGGATTCTCAGAAATATTTGAGATGAAGAAGCCGGAATTTTTTCAGCAGATACATGGGTCCATCCGAAACGTGATTAATGCGCTTGGTGTCATAGATTCAACTGTTTCGCCCAAAGATCATATTCTTTACACGATGTACCAGCTTGCCACAGGCAGGACGAAAGACGGCAACAAGCTCGAGGGATCCGAGAAAATATATTTTTCATATCGGTGTAGCCGTAATGGCGATTACAAAGACTATTGGCATCCGAACAATACCCAGGCGCAGCTTAATGCGTACCGTGCAACCTTTATCCTTGGAGGGTTTGAGCGGTATTTCATGAACCTGTGGTCGGCCGGGTCAGCAAAGGTTTTTTCAACTGAAATGGTCCAGGCCGTGAACTTTTTTGGCACAAGGGAACGAGGGCTTGAGCATTCCGCAGTCATGGCGCTCTTAAAAAAGAAAAACAACGCGATCGGGTATGAAGAATATATGACTGGCGAGGGGAATAATGAAATAGATAAGGGCGAATACATTGACAAAATTGACGCAGAGTTGATTCCGATGGAGATGCATTACAGCCTTCGGGGCGATGGCATTACGCCAGACATTGCGCCGTGCAGCGCGCTCGATCGACTTGGGGAAATACTTGACACTGAATGGTCGATAAGTGTCGGGATCGACCGGGCGGCCCCGATGAAAAGCAGGACCGCTGCGAAAACCATTATGGTGGTCCTCGCCAAGGGATTGCCGGGGAGTCTCCGGGGGAATGAGCGGTTTACCTTCAGCGACAAGGTTCCAAACTATTACTATCTTATCCTTCATGTCGTTTCTGTCCTTGACCATTCGCTTGAGGGGATGAAGGGACAGATTCAGCTTATCCATGATGAGTATGACGGCATAGACAGTTGTTGTGCTGAAAGCTGGGGCATGTGGGATCTGGCTGAGTGGGTGAAGTCAAAATATGATGTTCCGATGGAGATGATACCCAATGCGTCATATGACCGACAACGCGCTGCCTTCACCGAGATTTATAATTTAATGAACACCGGCAGGTTGAAGGGGCCACCATCGGGATGCCATGGGATGAGGCGCGACGATATCGTTTCGGAAGAAATGGATATTTTTGACCATGATCCAGACAGAAGGTGGTTTGGGTCACCGGAGAAGGACCACAAGAGCGGCATACAGGACGACTTTATGTACGCGCTTGCCTATGCTGTTTATGGCAGCCGGCTGCTGACAGTTGACGACTTCAGGCGAAGAAGGTCAAAATCGTTTTGGGGATACCGGGTGGATCCGGTTGGGCTGCTTGGAAAATATTGATTTTTTATATTGACTTTTTGAAGGAATAAAAATAGCTATTATATAATATATTATTATCTTTTAAAGAGCTATTTTTATATTTTAGAGGTCAATATGAGTGGTGGTTTAGACGAAAGGGTCAAGAACGCCTTGCTTGACCTTCCTGACGATGTTTTGTCAACGGTTGTTTTTACGACGCCATGGCAGCCACCCTTCGGCCGGAATGAGCATTCTGACGCGGACGGTTTTGCGATTCCAGGACGATCGCCTTCGTTATACAAAAAACTGTCAAGGGAAGAAATCCAAGAGGAGTGCTTTAACAAAGTCCATTCGAACCCGCTTGTTAACACATCCATTCGAGGCACAACAGGCCGCATAGCAGGCCTTGGCTTTGAAACGACCTCATACGTTTTTGAGATAGACGAGGCGATTAAAAGCATCTTTAACGACCCAAGGAACCGGCTTTATTATTTCTGGCCGAAGTTTATTGCGCGGTCGAGCATAGAGGGAGAGCTGTTTTTGTCTCTCACAGTCCATGACGATGGATTCGTTGAGGTAGACTTCATTGACCCTGCAAACATTTCTGGCGGCGGAACAGACGACACCGGGATTATTTTCCATCCGAGAAAAACCTTAATGCCCCTGTTCTACAATATAACGTGGAAAGACGGGGAAAACGGGGCCGAAAAAAAAGAGCAGGTCCCGAGCATCTTTATAGCAAGATACCCTGATCTTATAAATGTGGCAAAAGGCTGCGACGGCTACGAAATAGAGATGCAGGCAAACAGCCGGGCCGCCAAGGGTGATAAAAAATTTAAACATCTTGGAGAATTCAGGCGGTTTATTGTCTCATGGGACAAGGGGTTTGTGACAAGACGGGCAGTTGCCTATATGCGGACCGTCCTTGAATGGTTAAACCTTTATGAAAATTTAAAGAAGTATGAGATCGATCACAAGAAAAGCGCTGGGGCTTATGCCTGGGTCTTTACGTTTGAAGATATAAAGTCATTCAAAAATTGGATGGCGCTTTCTGATACTGAAAAAGAGCAGAGCGCGATATTCGCGCCGTCAAAGCCAGGCCAAAAAATGATTCTCCCCCCTGGGCTTAAAGCTGAATTGAAAAGCCCACAACTTCCGCAGATAAGTGATTCAGATACAGACATCCTTGAAATGAGCGTTGCTGGCCTGAACGAGCCTGCGGATGTATCTACTGGCTCAGCCAAAGGGACTTATGGGAACATCAAGGCTTCCCGTGGGCCATTCGCAGACAGGACGAGCGACGAAATCGCTGCGCATGATTCGGTTTTTATCAATGACTTTTGGGGGAGCATCTTCTTCCTCAAATCCGCAGTGTCTTCATTCCCAAAGCATTTTGGCGTTAAAGAGTGCGTCGGGTTTAAAAACAAGAAGCCGATATTCAAAACGATCAAAAGGCGGCCGGAGGAACTGATCGAGGTCACTCACCCGGTTTCTGAGATGATAGATTTTGAAAGTAGATCAAAAGGGCTTTTAGGATCCAAACACGGCCCGGTGTCAGAAACCGTCGGCCGCCCGTCATCTGAGATTTCAAAAGGCCTTGGGTTCGGTGGCTATGGCGCCGCTCGCCGGCGGAAGGCGACCGAAGACGATCAGTTCCCGGATTTGGTTTACAATCTTGACGCTGAAGCGCTTCAGGAAAAAACCGAAGGAGAGAATGGCGAGAGCGGACAAACGCCAGGAGACGAAAAGGCGCCAAAAGCGAAATCCAAAAAGACAAAAAAGCAAGCAGGGAGTAAAGGCGACGGCGCTGAATAGGGGCATCTAATCCAACGTAGATAGGATCGGCGATTATGTCACAGGGTGATGGGCTGCAAAACGATTTTGTTCAAGGCGACATGATTGCCAAAACCGACTTGAAAGCGGCTTTTTTGGCGGCTCTTAAAGAGTTTTCTCGCGATGGCGGGTTCGGGTGCTGCAAGGAGCGTTGCACTGAAAAATGCGGCTTTGGCCCAGTTGATCATGCGCGGATGCATAGGGAAGCGGCCGCCCTGGTCGAGTCTGTAAGTGGATCCGAAAAGATATTTAAAAGCGGGGTCATGAAAGCTATCACGGCTGTTATAATCGCTCTTTTTGGGTTTGGCGCTGTATCGCAGCTTTTATCTTTTATTTCAGGACTCTCAGAAAAAATAAAAATTTTACAATAAGATGATTCGGAGGGTTTTAGCATGGCGATGTGGAGAAATGACACGAGTATCGCTTATAAGGTTGAAAGCGTTGTAAACGGGAATGCCGTGCTTGTTGACGTGCTTCCGGGTGGGTCTGTGTTGGCTTACAACGACCTGTCTGTAGACGGGTTCACGAACACCGATAATGGCGTAGTCGTGAAAAAAATAGACGATGGCGTTTTGTGCGAGGCTGTTATTATCGGGCTTGCAACTGGAAACGGTTCTTTTGTTGTCCCCGAGATAAAGTCTTTGCTTGGCAAATATATCCAAAAAATAATCACAACGCCCGGGGCGGATGCAGCGGAACCGGCGGCTTACACGATATCGGTCGCGGATTCAACGGGAGCGGTAATTTTCACCGTCGCTGCGAGGAGCACGACTGTTACGGAACGATATGATGTGCCAAAAAATTTGGGATACAATGAAGTGCTTGATAAGCCATGGACGGTCACGCTTACAGGGTTGGGCGAAGGGAACACGGCTTCAGTTCGGTTGATCTTTAATTAAATGGGACCGCGCAACGGTGGGGTAGTTTCGCTAATCTAAAATTGACCCCTTTTGGGCACAAACGATAACCCAAAATTGACCCCCCTTAAGCACATCTCTGATATTGAGATTGCCGACAGGCAATTCACAATTATCGGAGGAAAGGAGA
>JAVEYW010000026.1 GCA_034003325.1 Desulfobacterales bacterium | reverse complement strand
GCTGTGTTTCGCCAATGGGAAAGGCTTTGACAACATCCTGCCGATATTGGAAAAAGTACGTACTATTGCCGAGGCGCTGGGAGATAGGCGCTCGCTATCGCTGATCGATATGCATAGGGGGCTCTTCCTTTACCTTTCCAACAGGTTCGCCGAGGCACTGAAGGCACTTTCAGCCGGCAAGCAGGCCGTTGAAACGCTTGGCGACACCGACATTCTAAACCAAGCGGCTGCCTATATCGGCCTTTTTTTCTTCATTCAAGGCATGTATTTAAAAGCCATTCCCTATTTTGAAACGGCCGTGGAGCAAGCCCAGGCAGCCCGAAACGATTTCATCAACCCGTTTGCGCCGGTGTTCTTCAGCTTTGCCGTCCTGCCCTTTTCACAGTCCAATCGCGCATTCACCATACTGGATATTTTCCATAGAAAGGCGGAACAAAAGGAACTCTCGGGGGCAGCCACCATACTAAGAGCGGTTCTCGGCTACGTGCTGCTGAGGCACAGAAAAGAAAAAGAAGCCCTTTTCCATCTGACCATTGCGCGAAAGTTGGCAACCGAACAAGGCAACACGCTTGCCCTTTATTGGGTCAACTTGTTTATGACGTATCATCAATTTTTAAGCGGAAATTTGATGGAAGCCCGGAATCTTTTTATAAGCATTTTGAACAATGTGTGCAAATCGCATCTGGCACCCCCATATTCTACGTTTCCCTGGATAATGGACATGCTGCTTGAGTTTGAGCAACAAAATATAGCGCCAATACCAACTTGCAATTTTGATTCGGCAACCCAGCT
Organism: Desulfobacterales bacterium; assembly: GCA_034003325.1. Taxonomy (NCBI): domain Bacteria; kingdom Pseudomonadati; phylum Thermodesulfobacteriota; class Desulfobacteria; order Desulfobacterales; species Desulfobacterales bacterium. The sequence continues at coordinate 36,338 of JAVEYW010000026.1, read as the reverse complement.
TATAAAAAATGGACCGAGCATTCCAGCCAAGGGATGGCTCATGCGAATTCTTGCCAAACGCCTCGCGATGCAAAAAGGTCCTGTCGATAAAATACGATCCTATCTCAGCAAGAGCATGAAATACCTGGAACAAACCGAATATAAAATTGAACTGGCAAAGACCCGAATCGAGATCGCCCGCCAGGAGCTGTCAAAAGGGGCCCGGGATAAGGCCCAAGAGCATGCGCGCGAGGCATGGCGATGCCTGCCCGCCTTCGCGGAACACATTTTTCCCGATGAGCTTCAACAGCTGATCGCAAACGTCTCCAAGGGACCATTTCTTAAAAGTTTTATTTCCCCGGAAATCGTTTTAAACCAATTTGCCGAGATCATGGAAAAGGTGGCGCCCGCCTCTGATATAAAAATGCTGCTCAGTCGCACGGTAATGTCCACCAATTGGTTTTTCAGCGCCGAGCGGGGTGGGCTTTTTTTATTTGAGGGGGATATTGAAGAAATTGATAAGGAAAAACCGCAACTCATAGGCGCCGTTAACCTGACCGAAATCGAAACTGCCTCGGAAAATTTCAAACCGCAGTTGAAACTGATAAAGGAGGCCATTCTCAAAGACAGCCCCCTATTGAACAAAATATCAATAACAAACGCCCCCCCGCCCCTCTCCAGGATGGTCGCAGTGCTCTGCCTGCCCTTTAAACTAGAAAATGGCCACCGGTGTGCCTTATACCATGACAACTCCGCTCTTTTGGACTGCTTTGATTTTCTGAATGATAACACTCTAGGTCTTCTAAAAACTTACATTGAGACCCTGTTCCATCGAATATATAAATATTACCTGTCCACATTTAAGAAAAAAAGCCGGGCGATTGAAACCATAGTCGACCAGGGAACTCCCTCGGAAGAAATAATCATTGGGCAAAGCGCTGCTTTCCGGGAGGTGCAAAAAACAGCCCGCCGCATCGCCAAAGCGGATTTCCCGATTCTGATTCAGGGCGAAACCGGCGTCGGCAAAGAAGTGATGGCCAGATGGGTCCATAAAAACAGCCCGCGTCAGAACGGCCCCTTCGTCATCATCGACGCAACGACCATACCGGAAAACCTCATTGAAAGCGAACTTTTCGGTCACGAAAAAGGCGCCTTCACCGGCGCGGACCGCCTGAAACCTGGACGCGTGGAGCTCGCCGGCGACGGGACCCTTTTTCTGGATGAGGTAGGAGAGCTGCCGCTTTCCATTCAGGCAAAGCTGCTGCGCGTCCTGGAGGAAAAAACGTTTACCCGCGTCGGCGGCAGCCGGGTTCATCAGTGCGATTTTCGCTTGATTGCCGCCACCAATCGAAACCTCGCCAAAGAAGTGCAGGCCGGCCGCTTTCGTGAAGATCTCTTTTATCGCCTGAATGTGCTTCCGCTGCAGATTCCCCCGCTAAGGGAGAGAAAAGAAGATATCGTTTTGTTTGCGCGGCATTTTCTGGAAATTTCGTGTAAACGCCTGAAACGCCCTTCGCCCCCCATTACCCCCGGCGATGTTTCGGCTTTGCTCACATATCCCTGGCCGGGAAATATTCGGGAGCTGAAAAATATTATCGAAAGGGTGGCCCTGCTTTCAAGCGACAACGAGTTGGCGTTGCAACTGGTCGCCGTAACAAAACATCAATCAGTTCAAGCTTTTGAGGACATGCCGGCGATGACTGAATTGCAGCGTCGATATATCGCCCATGTATTGGCGGCGACCGGCGGGCGTATCAGCGGACCGGGCGGCGCCGCGGATATTCTCCGCATGAAACGCACCACGCTCTACGCCCGAATGAAAAAACTGGGCATGCCCATGCATGCCGAGGTCACGACAAAAACCGCCCTTTCAAGCAGTCATTCGCGAAAATCCCGGCGTTCAGATTTACCGCAACAACCTACCCACTTGGATGAGTAGCCTAATCCGGCAAAGCCGGATGCTGGGATGCTGGGATGCTGGAGAACGGAAAAAAATCGTTGAGAATGACCGAAACTGGAATTATCATAAGCGTCCTCTGCAGGGCGTGAAAACATTCCGGCTTTTCCGTTTTCAAGATAATTTGAATGTATCGTCGGTATTCATTCAAATATATTCGGCGCCCGATAATAATGATCAACAAACAGTTCCCGAACGAAAGGGTCCGAAAATGCCACTGCTCAAAACCAAAGGAGCTGAAATTTTTCACCAGTCCCGTGGAGAAGGGGAAATAGTCCTCTTTTCTCACGGTTACATGGCCACGGGTGAGATGTGGTGCGAGCAACTGAAAGAGCCGCCCGACGGCTATTGTTTTGTCAGTTGGGAGATGCGCGGGCATGGCCGCAGCAGTTCCCCGAGTGATTCAGCACTCTACAGCGAACAGGCGACGCTGGATGACATGGCCGCGTTGCTTGATTATTATGGCGCCGGCCGGGCCATTCTGGTTGGACATAGCCTGGGCGGGTATATGTCTCTGGCCTTTTGTATCAAACACCCGGAACGAGTGCGAGGGCTTGTTCTCGTGTCTTGTGGTCCGGGTTATCGCAGTGACAAAGTCAGAGCGGATTGGAACCGTATTGCTGAACGACAAGCAAAAAAAATCGAGCAAGAGGGGCTGAAAGTGCTATCACACTATTCAGATATTGATGTATCGCTTCACCGGGATGCCATTGGCCTGATTTATGCGGCCCGCGGCATGCTGACGCAACGGGACGATAGGGTAATCAATGCGCTCCCCGACATTGACGTGCCCACCCTTGTGATCGTTGGTGAGCACGACAAACATTATCGAAATGCCGCTGGCTACATGGCAACTAAAATAAGGCATGCCACACACCACGAAATTCCAGGCGCAGGTCACATGTCCAACACCACGGACCCGGCGAGCTTCAACCGCGCACTCCACGAATTCCTGAAAAAATGCTGCCGAAGGGAAACCACCGGAGCCGACAAAGCCGGAGCCTGAAAGCCAACCCAAATCCAACGAGCAGGGCAAAACACACCACTATCGACAACGCATCTGCGTGTCATATCTATCTCAGACGCGCACCATCATGTCTACCAAGAGTGAGAGATTGCATTGGTTTTACAAGCTGTGACGCAGGGCAAGGGCGGTCGATCCGTTGTGGGCTTGCATGGATTGCATTCATATTTGAGCTTTATTTTCTTTTCTTTTTCTATAATCGCAACGGGCTCATCCCGCATCGGGTCATTAGGATCCTCATCGATGACGACAAACACATTGGCCGGGCAGGCCGATACACAATCGCCGCACCCGTTACACTTTTCCGTATCGATAGTAATAACAAAAGTACCGGAAGCATCTTGATAGCCGTAATTTGCAAGCATTTCTTCTCCGTTTCTGTCAATGGCACGGCACTAAATGACCCCTTCACGCATGCAGGCCTATGACCATTTCATTATAATCTTCAGGTGATGGGTTTATTCAGGACCCTAATGGATAGAGGATTGCACACCAATAATGCCACCGCAATGAATGTCGCGGTAACGCAACCCGCCATTACGATTGTTCTTGTTGCTGAAAGTGAAGCTATCATTTCCCGGTAATGGCCGTCAATATAAAATCGGGGATCAGACATGATTTGAAATCCATGCCGATGGCGGCGGTCGTCATGCCCGCCGTTGCCATCGCCCGACCGGTTGAAAGGTTTTTCAAGGAGAATTTAAAAAAAATCCGGCGCCGGTCGATTTTACTGATGAGCGTCTCTATTTCAATTTCATCTCCCAAGTACCCGGGTGAAAGAAACTTGGTGTTGAGATCAATGACCGGAAGACCTCTAAACACGGGGCCGCCGACAAAACTCTGCCACGGGATGCCAATACATCTGAAGTAATCCTCCCACCCCTTTAACATATAGTCCACCAACCGGGCCGTATACACAATGCCCGACATATCCACATCCGAAAAAGGAATGATCATCTTGGTTTTATGCGGGGCGTTACTCGAAACAATCATTTCACATCCTTTTGGAATTCGAAAGCAATTTGCTGTTAATGTGGTTTATTTTCATGTTTTCTGTCATACGCCTTGATGCCGGCTTCATACACCCGGGTGGTTTCCAACAATGCCGCCCGCGTTTGCCCCGCAGCAGCCAAGGCATCCGATTTGGCAAGGCCTGAAAGCACCTCATTTCCTAATTCTCCTGCTGTATTGATGGCGGCAAGAGATGCCAAAAGGTGTCGTTCAGCGGCACGATTAAGGCCAATATAGGGCAGCGCATCGTACAGCTCCCATAATTCTTCCCTTCCGTTAAAGGGCCTGCGCGTCTCAGCCATTCCGGCAATCTGAACGCCAAGTTCACCGGCACGAAGTTGCGCTTCGTTAAAATTAAAGCGCGTCGCGGGAACGGGTTCGAGCACCCGCATTTTCATGACTTGAAAAAAGTGATACAGCGGCCGAAGCCCAGATACAAGGCCGTTTCCCGAACCGCCCGCAATGGCAATGCCAAAAGCCGGCAACCCATCACTGGGCGACGAGAAGGCAAACACTCTGAACATCTTGAGCATTAAATATCGCACCAGGCCGCTGGTGTCCCACCAGTAAACCGGGGCGCCCAGAATTAACGCGCCGCAGTTCAGTATTTTTTGACTCAGGTATTCAAATGCCGCGTCCTCATATTTGCATTTTTTCGTATTCTTACAAACATAGGGAAGGCAATCCTTACACGCCGCCACCACAAATTGCGACAACTGAATCAATTCGGTCGGTGCGCCAGCATTTGAGGCGCCGTGCAAGGCAGCCGTAACCAGTTGATGGGTCCGCCCCTTCGGATTGGGACTTCCGACAATGCCTAAAACGGTCTTCCGCTCCGCCATTCTTCCCCTCCATCTCCACCGGTTTTCAACGATCTGAAAAGCGCTCCGGTTGGTTCTATGGTTTCAATTGGGATTATTTCGGCCAATTCAACAGCAACGGGTCTGCCTGGTAGAAATCCTTTACCACTTCAAGCGCCGTTTCCCGTTTTGCTCTCAATACCGCCAATACCCTATCAATGCCGTAATCATCAATATACTCGAATATGCCCTTGGGCCAATTAAACGCAAACCGAAACGTTCTATTCACATCCTCAACGCTGCCGACACCGTTTGTGACGCACCAAGCGGCGCAGTTTAACCCCGGCGCAAGAATTTCCAGCGGATGAATGGGGTTGGGACTTTTTTCTTCGGCTATCCCCGCCCTGTTGAGTTTACTCTCTTTATAATCATAAAAGCCTTTCCCGGTTTTTACACCGCTCAGGCCCTTTGCACTCATGGGGCCCCACAAATTATCCACCAGGTACCGATGAACAGTCACAAATGCCGGCCATGGCTCAAATTCGGGGGTTGTTTTCAATATTGCCTCGGTCGATTGCATTCCCTTGGTCCGAATATCCACCGCGCCCGTTAGATCCATCAGCTCAAACTCCCCCATGGGAAGCCCCAACTGGTTGCGAATGCAAGTATCTATCTCGACAACGCTCGCTTTTCGTTGCAGATACATCAGGTTTGCCTCAAAGGAAAAACCGGCGCGGGCTCGCGTGGCCAGAAAGTACCACACATCCTTTTGCGCCAATACCGTCTCTTTGTGATACCCGGCACAAAGTTCAAGCGTGGTCTTAAATGTCTGCTCGGTCGTGTACCGGCTCCTGACAATCTCAACCAGCTTCATAAGCTGTGGCGGATTCATCCAATGCATGCCGATGGCTCTTTCTTTGTTTTCGATGGCATCGGAGATCGCGGTAACGGATAACCCGCTCGTGTTGGTGGCAATAATGGCATGGTCCGGCGCGTGGGTTTCCACGGCCCTGAAGATATTCTGCTTAATCGTTATATCCTCAAGCACGGCCTCGATAATGAAATCCGCATTTAGAACGCCCGTCTTAATATCGGTGCGCGGATGAATCCGTTTTTCAATTTCCCGGCAGCTGGTTGTTAATTTTCCTTTACGCTCCAGCTTCTCAAGGCTCGCACCAATTTTCGTCATGGCATGGGTCAAAAGGTCATCGGAAATATCGATTAAGGATACTTCCTGCCCGGACATAGCGGCCACCTGGGCAATGCCGTGGCCCATCAATCCGCTGCCGATTACCGCCACTGTTTTTATTGACACGGCACCCTCCTCGTTTATAAAATCATATGCAATAAATGGCATCACCAATTAACGTGATTGGCATGGCCAGAATCCTTCGTTGGTTCAAACCCTTTATCAGAAGTATCTTCACAGAAGGTGTGAGATGCCTTTTTTTGCATCCCGGCATCCCAGCTTCCCAGCAATCCGGCTTCGCCGGGTTAGGAGTATTTTTTCCATGAACAAAAATGAATCCCATATCGAAACGCTTGAACGTGAGGGCTGGACCCGTCAGTTTACGGCCAGCGAGCCCCGTTTAAGCGAAGCGGTCGCACTTTATGAAGCAACAGGGTATGAGGTTCATCTGGAACCCTTTGTGGTTGAACCGGCCCCCTCCGACTTCCCCATCACCGGCAACAAATGCACCACCTGCTACGAGGGCGCAGAAGATCAATACAAAATCATTTTCACGAGAAAAAAGGCCGACGGCCCCCTGCCGGTTGACGATCTGTTTGAATAAAGATTCAATAAAAAAGGCCGACGAATGGTCCATCGGCCTTTTTCAGTATTTATAGCTAATGCGGCTGTTACAAGCTTCTGCCCAGATCATCGGCTTCCGCGATGCAGTCCATGAGATTTTTCGGGCTCTTCGCATCCCCGATCACATGGACTTCCACATCTTTCTTCTTGAACAATTCCGCTGGTTTTCTGACGGCATCCATCCCTTCCGAGATCACGACATCATCATAGCCGCTCAGCTCGGCATCGGTACCGTCAACGGTCACCAACACACCGCCCTTTACAAATTTTTTGACCGATACATTCTTCATCAATTTCACTTTCGCCTTGGCCAGTCGGGTCCTCAGATAGAACCGGTCGGCACCGGACATTTCCTCGCCAAAGGTTCTCTTTCGGCCCAGAACCACAACCTCTTTGCCTCTCTCGGCAAGATAGTCGGCTACCATCAGGGAAACATTGTTGTTCCCCAATACCATAACCTTATCGCCGGTAACCGTTTTCCCCTCAAGAATATCTACTGCGGTATGAACATCCATATCGGAGGTAAAGAGGCCCTTCATGAGCGGAATGGCCGGTTTGCTACCTGAACAAACGACAGCCACATCCGGCTTGATTTCATCGATCACCTCTTCGGTAACTTCGGTGTTCAGCCGGATTTCCACTTTCTGTTTCGAAACCTCTCGTCTGAGGTATTCCAGAAAATCCTCATATATAGCACGTTTCGGTGGCTTGCCGGCCGCCTTCAAATTGCCGCCCACATGGTCGTTTTCTTCCAGAATGGTGACCTTATGGCCGCGTTTTCCCAACAGCATTGCCGTATGCAATCCGGTGGGGCCGGCGCCGACGATCAGGACGTTTTTGGGGTTGTCAACCTTTTTCAACTCTGTCAGGCTGTATTCACGGCCAACCTCGGGGTTGACCACACAGGACGCGGGTTCATCATTGAGAACGCGTTCGATACATCCCAGGCAGCATCCGAGACACGGCCGAATATCCTGCAATCTGCCTTCCATCGCCTTGTTGGCAAATTCCGGATCGGCAATATGCGGCCGCCCGATAGCGACAAAGTCGGCTTTGCCTTCAGCAATGATTTTATCCGCAAACGCCGGATCCTTGATTCGGCCGACCGTGCAAACGGGAATGGAAACCTCTTTTTTGATAGCCTCGGCCAAATAAACCAGATAGCCGTCATCCTCATACATCGGCGCAATGGTCAACGGTGCGGTGCCGTAAACGCCGGCACTGACGTGCACGTAATCCACGCCGTGTTGCTCCAGCAGCGGCGCCAATCGTTTCGCATCATCGAGCCCCCAGCCGCCTTTCATGTAATCATCGCCGTTGATCCGAACACCGAACGCAATATCGTTACCGACATGATCTCTAATGGAATCAGCAATTTCAAGCATAAAACGGACTCTGTTTTCAAAAGATCCGCCGTATTCATCGGTTCGCTGGTTGAAATAAGGGGAGAAAAATTCGGAAATCAAGTAACCGTGTGCGGCATGCACTTCCACAAAATCGAGTCCGCCCTGTTTGCACTTAAGGGCGGATTCGCCATATTTTTTCACGTAGTCTTTGATTTCGGGTACGGTCAACTCGCGCGGCGCGCCTTTTACCACCGCCAGCGCGGCTACCGGCGAAGGTCCCACCTTGTTTTCGTTGTTTCTCTGCCCGCCGGAGTGATAGAGATGCATACCAATCTTTGCACCATGCGGATGAATGGCATCGGCCAGTTTTTGGATGGAAGGAACGATATCATCCCGCCACATCATGGGCTGGCTGTCGACGTCCATACCGGTCGGGTCAATGGCTCCGCCGGCCATGATGATCATACCGGTGCCGCCTTTGGCACGTGCCGCCAGAAACTGAATAATCTGGTCTTCCAGATGGCCGTTGTTTTCATTACATCCAAAATTCACGCCCATACCAGGCATCAAGATACGGTTTTTGACAGTCATGTTGCCGATTTTAATCGGCGAAAATAAGTGTTTAAACTTCATTGCGTACGTAACCTCCAAATATTTTCGATGTTATCACTATGGGCGCTATACGCCCTTGCCAGCCAGATGACTCTCAGCATGCGCAAGGTCTCGATAGCCCCCTTTTTGTAAAAGAATCTCAAGACTCTTCAACGCCAAGTTGATTTGATTGCTTTCGGCTCTTTTAATGCCTTGGTGATACAGGTCAATTGTTTTATCGCCATGGGTTTCCAGTTCGCAGGCCAGATAGATGGAAAAATTACTGCCATCCCCTGTTTGGTCGGTACTGCGCCCCATCCTATTGTAAATGGTGGGGAATTTCTGTTGAATTTCGCTTTGCCACCGCGTCTCGATTTCAACAATTTCCCGTATTTTTTTCAGACTATCTTCACCTTTCAACGGGGCAATGCGATTGTCCATGCGCGCATATTTCAGGGTGAGCAAATTGTCTCCCGTCAGGGCCGCCTTTTGTAAATCCAGCCGATAGGATTCCAAGGTTTCCTCATTCCAGACTTCAAACAAACTGCCCCGGATTCTTCGAAAATTATCAGGCATTTGCTGACAGGACGCGGGCGTTTCACTTTTCACATTCTGAAACATATCCCATTCCAGGTTGAGTATGTCTTCAATCAATTCTTTCACATCACCCATATGACCCCCCCAATCGGAAAAAGCAAACATCTCTTAAGATTATCCGACGGATGCCCCGGTCGGAACACCGCGTCGATAAAACAAACTTACCTTTTCACACGTTTCCTTTAACTCGCCATCTTTTTAAGTACTTTTCCCTTCAGTATTCCGTCAGGGGATTCCGAAAGCACATCAACAACATTCCAACTCCTTCAGAAATTCATGCAGACTCGAACATCCCTCTACGAGGGGATCACATATTTCGTCGATATCTTCCTCCCACTTCAAACAGCGCGCGGCTGATCTGTCCCAACGAGCAAACCCGGACCGTCTGCATTAATTCGGCGAAAATATTTCCTCCGGCCAGGGCCACTTGTTTCAGCCTTTCAAGCTTCTCGGAAACATATGCTTCATTTTGCGCTTTAAATTGCGCGAGCCGTTCCAACTGAGAATCTTTCTCTGCGTCACTGGCCCGAGCAAGCTCCAGGCCGCACCCGACACCGCTAGGATCGAGGTTGGCGTCTCTAAAGGTATTGACCCCGATAATCGGTAACTCGCCACCGCATTTGAGCATCTCGTAATGCAGGGATTCCTCTTGAATCTTGCTTCGCTGATATCCGGTTTCCATGGCTCCCAGCACGCCACCTCTGACGGTAAGACGATCAAACTCCGCCAAAACGGCCTCTTCTACCAACCGCGTCAGTTCTTCCACGATAAAACTGCCCTGAAGCGTATTTTCATTTTTGGCGAGGCCCCATTCCCGATTGATAATCAACTGAATGGCAAGCGCACGTCGAACCGATTCGGGGCTGGGTGTTGTAATTGCCTCGTCAAAGGCGTTGGTGTGAAGGCTGTTGCAGTTGTCATAAACGGCGCACAACGCTTGCAAGGTGGTGCGAATATCATTGAATTGAATATCCTGGCTGTGCAGGGAGCGGCCGGAGGTTTGAATATGGTATTTGAGCATCTGGGATCGATCACTGCCGTTGTACAGGTTTTTCATGGCAATCGCCCATATGCGTCTGGCCACCCGCCCAATCACCGTGTACTCCGGATCCATTCCGTTTGAGAAAAAGAAGGAGAGATTGGGAGCAAAACTGTCGATCGGCATGCCCCGGGACAGATAATATTCAACATAGGTAAACCCGTTGGCCAAGGTAAACGCCAATTGCGTAATGGGGTTGGCACCTGCTTCGGCAATATGGTACCCCGATATGGAGACTGAATAAAAATTCCGGATCTCTTGTTCAATAAAATAGGATTGAATATCTCCCATCATTTTGAGAGCAAAATCGATGGAAAAAATACAGGTATTCTGTCCCTGGTCTTCTTTCAAAATATCGGCCTGAACCGTACCGCGAACGCTTTTCAGCGCCTGAGCGGCAATCCGTTCATAGGTTTCAGCGGACGGATCACTCCCATTTTCGGCCCGGTATTTATCCACCTGCTGATCAATGGCCGTATTCAAAAACATGGCCAGAATGATCGGCGCCGGGCCATTGATCGTCATGGAGACCGATGTATTGGGGGCACACAGGTCAAACCCGTCATACAGGGTTTTCACGTCATTCAAGGTACAAATACTCACGCCGGAGTTGCCGACCTTGCCGTAAATATCCGGCTGAATCTCAGGGTCCTGGCCATACAGTGTCACCGAATCAAAAGCGGTTGAGAGCCGTTTGGCTTCATAGCTGCCGGAAAGCAGCTTAAACCGCTTGTTGGTGCGCCCGGGGCCCCCTTCACCGGCAAACATTCTCGTGGGGTCTTCATCTGTCCGCTTCAGGGGAAACACGCCGGCCGTGTAGGGAAAACGGCCCGGCAGGTTTTCTTCTCGCATCCAGCGGTAGATTTCTCCGGGATCTTTAAATCGCGGTAACGCGATCTTAGGAATTCTCGAATGAGAAAGGGACTTGGTAAATAAGGGAAGACGAATCTCTCTGCCGCGAACCGAATAAACCAGCTCGTCATTGGCGTAATCCCGGCGAATCTCCTCCCAATCGCGCAAGAGTGACTGACACTCGGCCTCGATTCGACCTTCGGCCGCCGCCACAGCGGCTTTAAGTTGTGCCAGAACCTGCGCATCTCCTTTTTCCTCAAATCCCCGAACCACCTCCTTCAAATGCCACACCTGCCGGACATCTTCGGCCAGGGTTTCGGTCTTTTGATGATAGGCACGAACCGCATCGGAAATATTGGACAGGTATCGCACCCGTTCGGGCGGTATAATGATGGTCTTTGAAGAAGAGGTCTTTCCCGCTGGTTTCGGAATACCCGGCGTAAAGGTCACGCCGGTTTTTTCCGAAATTTTTTCGAGAATCGCGTGATAAAGGGCGTTGACCCCGTCATCATTGAATTTGGCCGCGATTGTGCCGAAAACCGGCATCTCTTCGGCCCGCTGATCAAAGGCATTCCGGTTTCGTTGAATCTGCTTTCGAACATCCCGCAAGGCATCGTCGCTGCCGCTTTTTTCAAATTTGTTGACGGCAACGATATCCGCGAAATCAAGCATATCGATTTTTTCAAGTTGGGACGCCGCGCCGAACTCACTGGTCATCACATAGAGGGAAACATTCACCATATCGGCAATCATGGAATCTCCCTGCCCGATGCCGGCCGTCTCCGCGATGATCAGATCAAATCCCGCGGCTTTTGCCGTATTGATGGCGTCAACCAATGCCTCGGAGATTTCCTTTTGTGCCTCCCGTGTGGCCATGCTGCGCATATAGACCCGCGGATCGCCCAGGGCGTTCATGCGAATACGATCCCCCAAAAGAGCGCCGCCCGTCTTACGCCGGGAGGGGTCACAGGAAATAATGGCCACATGAATATTTTTCACGTCATGAAGAAAACGCAGCACCAGCTCATCGGTCAAGGAGGATTTTCCGGCCCCACCCGTACCGGTAATGCCCAGGACCGGCACGGTTTTCGACCCGATTCGACGCTGAATTTCGGCCCTGAGTTTTGCCAGATGCCCATTTTCATGAATCTTTGCCAGTTCCATCGCCGTAATGAGCCGCGCCACGGTGGCCTTTTGATCCTTTGTCACGATCTGCGCATCGATTTTTTCCAGATCAAAGATCGGAACATCCATTCGGGAGACCATATCGTTGATCATTCCCTGAAGGCCCAGAGTAGCCCCGTCTTCCGGCGAATAGATCTTGGTAACCCCGTAAGCCTGCAACTCCTTGATTTCATCGGGGACAATGACCCCTCCGCCCCCGGCGAAAATCTGAATATGCCCGGCCTGGTTCTCTTTGAGAAGGTCCACCATATACTTGAAGAATTCCATATGGCCGCCCTGATAGCTTGAGACGGCAATCCCATGAGCATCTTCTTCTATAGCGGCGTCAACGATTTCCCGCACGGATCGGTTGTGTCCGAGATGGATAACTTCCACGCCCGTAGCTTGTAAGATACGGCGCATGATATTGATGGAAGCGTCATGGCCGTCAAATAGTGAAGTGGCCGTCACGACACGCACATGATGTCGTGGTTTATAAACTGTTGCTACCTGCTGCGTCATGTTCCCTCCGCTTACATCATTTCAATGGCGCACGCCATTGAGACCCCACCACCGCCACACAGCGTCGCCAAGCCGAGGCTGTTGCCTCTTTTTTTCATCGCATAAATCAGCGAGACCATAATCCGCGCGCCGGTCGCCCCCACCGGGTGCCCCATACCGATTCCAGACCCATTCACATTGGTAATCTCGCGATTCAATCCAAGTTCTCGCTCGCAGCCGATGTACTGACCGGCAAATGCTTCGTTGACTTCAACCAGTTCAAAATCGGGAACCGTCAGACCGCTTCTTTTCGTGAGATCTTTCACGGCCGGAACCGGCGACAACCCCATAATCGCCGGATGACAGGCGCCACGACCGATCGCTTTGATTCTTGCCAACGGTTGAAGCCCGAGTTCTTTGGCTTTTTCCGCGGACATGATGATCATGGCAGCCCCGCCATCGTTGATGCCGCTGGCATTACCCGCTGTAACCTTACCGATTTTCGGTACAAACGCCGGCGGCAGTTTTTCCAGATCCGCCATGGTAAGGCCCGGCCGAAAATGTTCATCTTTCGCAAAAACAATCGGCGGCTTTTTCCGCTGGGGAATTTCAATGGGAACGATTTCGTCGGCAAAACTCCCGTCTGCCGTCGCCCGTTCAACATTGTTGTGGCTTCTTAAGGCGACTTCGTCCATCTCCTGACGGCTGATATTCATTTTCTGGGCTATAAATTCAGCGGTAAGACCCATCACATAAGGTTTCCCTACATAGAGGGATAACGGCGGCTCTTCGGCATTCACCGGAGCGGTTTCCGGATGCGGGATAATGTGCGATCCGCATGTCAAACGGCGCATGACACCATCCACCATCGTTTGATCTTGCAAACGGGCACCCCATCGGGCTTGCGGAATGGTATAGGACACACCGGACATATGCTCGGTACCGCCCGAAAGAATGATATCCGCCATGCCTGCCTGAATCATAGCCATTCCGGAAATTGTAGCTTCCATACCCGAAATACACACCCGGTTAATGGTCACAGCCGTTACCGTATCGGGAATGCCCGCCAGCAACTGGCAAGTACGAGTCACATTCAATGTGTCCTCATGCTCCATGCAGCATCCAAACCGAATATCATCAATAATGGCCGGATCGATACCGGCCCGCTTTACCGCTTCTTTCATCACCACGCTACCAATAACAGCCGCATTGCTGTCACGCAAACTGCCGCCAAAGGTTCCGACAGCGGTCCGGCAAGCGGAAACGATTACAACATCCTTCATGGCTCTTTCCTCATCTGTAATTCTTGCATTGAATTGTTATTTTCTATTACCGCGCAACCGACTCAATCCGGTGGCATATGCTTGGAACCATTCTATCCAAGTCATACGCCGCCGGTATTTCTGTTCAATACAATAACGCGGCTAACCTGTCGACCCGACTCGATACACGATTCAACAACCACCGATTGAGTTATTTCTTGCTGTAATCGTATACCCCTTTTCCGGTTTTCTTTCCGAAATTACCTGCTCTTACCAGCTTTCTCAATAGCGGCGCGGGACGATATTTATCACCCAGTTCCGCGTGCAGCCCTTCCATAACACGCAGCAGGGTTTCAAGCCCGATCATATCGGAAAGCGCCAGCGGTCCGATGGGGTGATTACAGCCAAGCAACATACCCTTGTCGATATCTTCCGCTGTGGCCACTCCTGTTTCCAGCGCGAAAAACGCTTCATTCAGCATCGGACACAGGATTCGATTCACCGCAAACGCCGGGGCTTCATTCACGATAATCACTTCCTTGCCCAGCTTTGCACCCCATGCTTTTGCGATTTCAAGTGTTTCATTAGAAGTTTCTTGTCCCTTAATCACTTCAAGCAACTTCATGACCGGTACGGGATTGAAAAAGTGGGTCCCGATAAAGCGGTCCGGTCTTTTCGTCGTCGCCGCCATCTCGGTGATGCTCAACCCCGAGGTATTGGAGAAAAAGAGACACTTATCCGATACAATTTGCTCGAGCTCATTAAAAATTTGTTTTTTAATGGCAAGCACCTCAATGACAACCTCCACCACGATATCTGCATCGGCGGCAGCCACTTTCAGATCCAGGGTGGGAGTGATTCGACCGAGAATATCATCCATTTCAGCCTGGGTCTTTCGGCCCTTTTCGACATCCCGGGAGAGATTCTTCTTGATGCTGTTCATGCCGTTATCTACAAAGCGCTGTTCGATGTCCCTCATGGCGACCTGATATCCCGCCTGTGCGCACACCTGAACGATGCCGTTTCCCATCAGCCCGGCGCCGAGAACACAAATCTTCTTAATGTCCATTATTGTTTTCCCTTCTATTTTGAATGGCCGACTCCCATAGCGCAGTTATCCAATAAAAGCGTATGGGAGTCGGGTCTGGTTAAAATAAAGTGGCTGCTATTTTCCGCCAAAAGCATCATCCGAAATATCCACTGCAACGCCCTTGCCGTTCATGATCGCCGTCATTTGACCGTGGGTCACCGGCAGGACCGATTCAACAAAGAACTCGGCGGATTTCAGCTGTCCTTCATAAAACGAAACATCCTTACTTTTGGCATTGCCTTCCAGTCCTTTTGCGGCCAGAAGGGCCCGCCATACCAGGAGCCACCCCGTGACAACGTCACCGGTAGCCACCAGAAAGTTAGCGGCATAGGCATTCGCCTTGTCCACTTCGCCGGCGGCGACCACGTTTTTAATATGGGAGACAACCTCGGCAAGTTTATCCAAAGCGGCTTCCACCTGGGTTGCCAGTGCACTGGTGGCAGCCACCGCTTTTGCCTCGGTAAGGGTCTCTTTGATCCGGTCAGACAGCGTCGTAAACAACTGTCCGTCTTTCATGGAAATTTTACGCCCCATCAGATCCAAGGCCTGAATGCCGTTGGTGCCTTCATAAATTCCGCAGATCCGGACATCCCGCAGCAGCTGCTCAACCGGGAAATCGCTGGTATACCCATAGCCACCGAACACCTGAACGCCCATGTTACACATTTCCACCGCACGATCAGAGACATAGCCCTTGGCGACGGGAATCAGAATTTCAACCAGATCCTGATATCTTTCTTTTTCTTCGGCGCTTTGCGCCAGGGTTTTCCGGTCTTCACAGTTGGCCACAAAATAGAGCAGGCTGCGCATCCCTTCCACGTACATTTTCATGGTCAGCAGCATGCGGCGTACATCCGCATGATTGATAATGGTCACCGGCCCGTTGGAGCCGGGTTTGGGGCTTTGCACGCGGGTCCGGGCAAAGTCCAGCGAATGCAGGTAAGATGAAGAGGTGTTGCCCAGCGATTGCCATCCGCACATGAGCCGCTCTTCATTCATCATGACGAACATATGGGCCAGCCCCTTGTTTTCCTTTCCGAGAAGGGTGCCGATACACTGGCCTTTGGCGCCCATAGTCATCGTACAGGTCGGACTGCCGTGAATCCCCATTTTTTCCTCAATGCCAGTACACCAGACATCGTTGCGCTCACCCAGACTGCCGTCGGGGTTGACATGATACTTCGGTACGAGGAAAAGGGAAATGCCGCGGCTACCCGCAGGAGCACCTTCAATTCTCGCCAACACCGGATGAATGATATTTTCCGTAAGATCCTGCTCGCCGCTGCTGATGAAAATCTTGTTCCCGGTGATCGAGTAGGTCCCATCATCATTTTTCACCGCCGAAGCGGTCAGTGAGCCCAGATCGGAACCGGCTTCGGCCTCGGTCAGCAGCATGGTGCCGCTCCACTTGCCCGTGTACATATTCTTGAGGTAGGTGTTCTTCTGCTCATCAGAGCCGAACAATTCCACCAGATGAGCCGCGCCGTGCGTCAACGCCGCACAAAGAATCAACGCCATGTTACCGCCGCTTAAAAGTTCCCGGGTGGCCATAGCGAGCGTCTCGGGCATTCCCTGTCCGCCCCATTCCGGGGTGCGGGCGGGTGCCAGCCATTCTCCTTCCGTCAACAGTTTCCAGGCCCGTTTAAATTCATCGGGGGTCGTCACCACCCCTTTATCAAATTTAACGCCAATCTCATCGCCGATTTTCAGCGTCGGAAGCAGCTCTTTAACCGCAAGCCCCCGTGCCTCAGTAACGATCATGTCGACTGTCTTTTTGTTGAAATCAGCAAAGCACTCGTGCTTGCTCATTTCGCTCACCTGAAATTGTTCGTGAAGAACAAAGTCGATGTCTCTTCTATCTGCTATGACTTGTGCCATATCCTTAACCTTTCAGGATGCCCGCTTATCCGTTCACCCGGTTTGCCGAAAGTGTGTCGAAAAAAACCTAACAAAATGCCGTTCCATGAAAACACTTTCGACACCGAAGACCCACCGGTTAAACAGCAGTAGGCTATTGATGTTTAAACTCAGGTTTTCTTTTTTCGATAAAGGCGGTAACGCCTTCCTTCTGATCGTAGGTTGCAAACAAACTCTCAAAGCACATCATCTCATGCTTCAGCGCTTCGCTTAACGGCATATTCCTGCCCGCGTCCATCAGGCCCTTAATCGTCCGCAGGGTAAAACCCGGCCTTTCAGCAAGTGTTTTTGCCAGTTTTTTGGCCTCGTCCATCAACGATGCCAGCGGAACCAATTTGTTCACGAGTCCAATACGGT
Source organism: Desulfobacterales bacterium (assembly GCA_034003325.1). Classification (NCBI taxonomy): domain Bacteria; kingdom Pseudomonadati; phylum Thermodesulfobacteriota; class Desulfobacteria; order Desulfobacterales; species Desulfobacterales bacterium. The sequence goes on along the minus strand of JAVEYW010000026.1, from coordinate 19,038 downwards.
AAGCTTCAGCAGCATCAATCGGATCCCCCGTAAAAATCATTTGTTTCGCGTACCCGGAGCCCACCAATCGCTGCAAGCGCTGAGTACCGCCGGCGCCCGGCAAAATCGCCAGCTTGATCTCAGGCAGGCCGAACTGCGCGTTGTCGGCGGCAATTCGAATATCACAGGAAAGGGTAATCTCACATCCGCCGCCAAAGCAAAGGCCACTGACCGCCGCAACCGTCGGTTTTGGCAAATTTTCCAGTTTGTTAAAAATCTCTTGAAAATGGCCGACGAACTTCCGAATGATGCTGGGAGAAGAAAATGTGGAAATTTCTTTGATATCCGCACCGGCACCAAAAGCCTTCTCATTTCCAGTCACAATAACGGCCCGAATGTCGTCATCAGCAGTGATATCGTCCAGCGCCAACCCCATTTCCGTTAAAATATCATCATTGATGGCATTGAAAAACTTGGGCCGGTTCAGGGTAATGGTCGCGATATGATCTTTCTTTTCGTAAATAATCGATGTAAATTCCACGATGCTTATTCCTCAACAAAAAAGATGATGTCAAACTGATAGCCGAATGGGAAAAAGGCGGGGCGACCAATAAAACGAATAATCGTGCACCCCGCCTACTATCAAAAAAGGCCATCCGGCGAGCGGCAGCTCCCCTTTTTACGGCATGCTAAAGCCACCATTCACACTGAGTGTCTGGCCGGTGATATAAGTTGCCTTATCTGAGGCCAGAAAAACACAAGCAGCAGCGATATCTTCACCGGTCCCAAGTCTTCGCATGGGATACCCTGCAAGAACTTTCTTTGCCTTATCCGGATTTGATTTGATACCGTAAAGCTTATCCAGAATGGCTTCATTCTCTTCGGTCTGCGTCACCGCCGGGCAAACACAGTTAACATTAATCCCCTTCGGTCCCATATCCTGCGCCAGGGATTTTGTGAAATTAAGAACCCCTGCCTTAGCGGCGGCATAGATGCTCTGAAAGCTGTCGCCGACTCTGGCGGCATCCGTGCCAATGAAGATAATCTTGCCGCTCTTTTGCTCGATCATTTTCGGCAGAACCGACTTTGCACAATTGAACGCACCCGTCAGGTCAACAGCAAGAACCTTCTGCCACTCTTCCGGTGTCGTATCCATAAATTTGCCCAACTGAAAAATAGCGGCAACGTTAACGATAATATCCAGCCTGCCGAAATTATCCACAGCCGCGGCAGCCAGCTTATCGGTACCTTCCAGCTTGCTGACGTCCGAATTAACGAACACAGCCTTGCGGCCCAGAGCCGCTACCTCTTGAATAACTTTTTGCGCGGCTGCTTCATTTAGATCGCCAATCACGACATCAGCACCCTCTTGGGCAAAAGTGCGGGCTAAAACTCTACCAATTCCCTGAGCGCCGCCGGTGACAATCGCTACTTTATCTTTAAGGCCAAAATCCATTATAACCCTCCTGTTATTTCCATATTAAGCGCAGGCAATCGGATATCCCGGAATCTTTACCGTTTATTATTCCCGATATGCTTCCGCCAATCTATTTATTCTTCCATACCGGCTTTTTTTGAGCCAGGAATGCCTCAATTCCGATGTTGGCGTCTTCGGTTTTCATGAGTTCTTTATCATAAATTTCGGCGGTTGCCTTCATCGCCGTTTTCAAATCCACGTCTTTAGCGGCCAAAATGGCTTTCCGTGTCAGTTGAAGAACAACCATGCTTTTCGAACAAAGATTATCGGTTAATTTTCGCACGCCTGCTTCCAACTGATCATGCGGGAACACCTTGTTGATGAGACCGATCGCCTTTGCCTCTTCAGCGCCAATCAAATCACCCGTCAATATAAGCTCATGTGTTCTTTTAAGACCGACCAATCGTGGAAAAACTGAAATCGCCGGTGCCGGAAATACGCCGACATTAATTTCCGGTTGCCCGAATTTGGCCTTTTCCGAGGCATAGACCATGTCACAAAAAGCGATGACCTCGCAGCCGCCGCCCAGCGCCATGCCCTTAACCACGGCGATTTTGGGTTTGAGCCCGTACATCAGGCAATGAAGCAACTCGTCAAAGGTATCAAACATTTCCTGCGCGGTTTTGTGATCTCCCACATCGACTCCGGCGGAAAAAAATTTCTCGCCGCCGCCGTGAATCGTTATGACCTTTACCTCATCATCGGACTCCGCATCTTTTATGGCTGCGACAAATTCCTTCATAGACTCAATGCTTAAAAAGTTAACAGGGGCTCTCTCATGAGTGATCGCACACACCCCCGCCTTTTTTTCGACAGCAATATATTTTTTTTCCATCTCTTCGCTTGCGCCTTTCAATATGGTAAAAGTCTATAGAACGGCTAAACCGTACACCTTACCTCCTTTTCCGATCCAATGGCCAAACGAGCTTCCACAGATCAAACAGGTAGTAACGGTGTACGGTTTGAATAGTTTTTTTAGATTTTCTCACCGCATTTCAAGCAAAATTCAGCATATGAGGGCAAAAATCGCGTATTGCATTTTTTGCATTCTTTCTGATTGGGGCCCCACATAAACTCCACGCTTTTGCCGGATGCAGCCCGTTCACGAAGTCCCATATAATCGGGTTGTCTTTTTTCAACGAAAGAATACATGCCCTCATGGGATTCCATGCTGTTAAAGTGAACCGCGACCCAATCAAAGGCATGGTACATATTTTGCAGTGCCTGGTCTTTCCAGAGATTCAGGTTGATCAGCGTGGCACGGGTACAATCCGTAAACTTGTTTTTCAGTTTTTCAGCCATCACCGCCACGGCATTATCCAGTTCCGCATAGGGAACGACCTGGTTCACCCATCCCCATTCCAACGCCTGCTGGGCGGAATACGGTTCACAGAACAACAGCACTTCTCTGGCTCTTCGGTCGCCGATAATCATGGGCAAAATCGTGCAAGCCGTAGCCGCTACGGAACCCACGCGTGTGCCAACTTGCCGGAAAGTTGCATGATCAGCAGCAACCGCCAGATCACAAGCAATATTCCACTCATTCCCGCCGCCGACTGCCATGCCGTTGATTCTGGCAATGGTGGGTTTTCCCAAATGAATCAAGGCTGAATAGGCATCAAACCATATTCTCGACCATTTGACGAAATCCCTGGGGGTGCTGGTATAATTTTGCTGATATTCCACCACATCGCCGCCAGTGCAGAAAGCCTTGTCGCCGGCACCCGTCAGAACGAGACAAGCAACGTTATCATCACAGGCCGCATCCTCCAGCGCTCTTTTTACTTCCGTCAGCGCCAACGTGCTGTAAGAATTATAAAATTGCGGACGATTCCAGGTGATGGTAGCCACATAATCTTTTTTGGTATAAAGAATATCTTTGAATCCAAACTCTTCCGCCGGTTTTCCCTGAACTAAAGCTTCTCTCATTAAAAATTCCTCCCATTTAATTTTTTTTTAATCTAAGCTGTTATTTTTAACAACATCATTAACCGCGTGAATATAGCATAAGTGACGAGGTAAAAAAACAAATAATTTTACAAATAGATATACTAAATAATTAGGTTTTCTACTCGCAGCCCCGTGTGGTTATCCTATAGATTGGTTGCAAGATATTGCCATAATTCATCCGCTCTCATAATTTGCAGATACGGGAACAAGGTGCTCTTGCGATAAATTTCAATCACAGCCTGATGATCTGCCTTTGTAACCGACGCGCAACAGTCTTCAAGTAGAATTACTCGAAAATCGTGGCTTAACGCATCCAGTGCCGTCGCCAGAACACAAACGCCTGTTGTTACGCCGGCAATGATCACAGTGTCAATCCCTTTGACCCTTAAAATCTGATCCAAATCAGTCTTAAAAAAGCCGCTCCATCTGCGCTTGGGCACATAAATATCCCCGGGCTTCTGATCAATTTCATCTAAAACCTCTGCGCCTTGCGTGCCTCGAATCGAAAAGGGTTTTACTCTGCCGGTAAAAAAATAATCTTCAGGTAAAAAACTATCCATGGCGAATATAATGGGCCAGCCATTCTCCCGGCCCTTTTGAATCAATTGATTCAGCGCCGGGAGAATCGCAAAGCCTTCAGCCGAAAGCGTTGATTCGCGCTTCTTAAAGGTATCCTTTAACATATCTACTGTAATAACAGCGTATTTCGTCATTTATTCGCCTGTCAAAAAATCAAATTAAAGCGCTTTTTGTCACATCATCAGGCATATAGCCTACATGCACCTGAAAAAATAACCGTTTACCAGGCACTCGTCAGCATGTGCATGGTGCAGGCCGCATGTTCAGTTCCGGAGAGACCGCCGCCGGTCACATGCGTCATGGCGACTTTGGGGTACGGTTCTACCTGATAGCCCGGGCACTGTCCTCTCATCTGCTTAACGCTGGCGGCAACCTGCGCAGCCCCGGACGCGCCGACCGGATGCCCATAGGCCAGCATGCCACCACGCGGGCTGACAACGCATTGCCCGCCATAGGTGGATTGGCCATCTCTGAGGAATTTCAAGGATTCGCCCTTGCCGCAAAGCTGCATCACTTCGTAATAGAGAATTTCAGCAATGGTAAAGGCATCATGCAGTTCGAGGATTTGAACTTCTTTGGGTCCAATGCCGGACTCCTCATACAGTTGTTCCACAGTCGCTTCGATAATATCATCGCCCGTGATATCCCGGGGACGGTTATGATAAGGCCCTGAACGCAAGGTGGAACCTGCCACCTTCACCGGTTTTTCGATCCCCAGTTTCTTGATCATGTCTTTGGAACAGACCACAACGGCACCTGCGCCGTCCGCAATGGCGCAGCATTGATGAAGCGTCAACGGAGAGGCGATCATCCGTGAAGCCAGAACTTCTTCAACCGTAATATCCCCTTTAAACAAGGCGTACGGGTTATTCTTGGCATGTCGCCGGTTCTTAACGGTAACCTGGGCAAGATCTGCAGGCGTACCACCGGTTTCATACATCCATCGTTGCGCTCGCATGGCGTATTTACCGGTCATGACCGCCCCATGCCTGCCCTCGATGTCACTGTCACGCACGGTAAACGCGAATCCGGCTTGTCGATGCAGGGTGTGATTTTCGACCCCTACCGCCAAAGACACATCCGTGATTCCCATGGTGACGTCTTTTACGGCGCAATGGACCGCCATGGCACCAGCGGAGCAGGCGCTTTCAACGCGAATAACCGGGCAATGCCCCAACATGCCTAAATCTTTCAACACGGCCTGCCCGCTGCAGCTGCCGTTATCAAGGTTGCCAACGTAGGCGCTTTGAATAAAATCCGGGCGCGTAATGTTTGAGGACTTCATCGCCTCAAGCGCGGCATCCCGCCCCAATTCATCAAAATCTTTTGTATGAAATCTGAAGGGGGTTTCCCCCACACCGGCTATATAAACTTCTCGCTCCAACTTCATATGCGGTTCTCCTTATAAGATCTTATTTATCGACTTTTTTAAACATATAACCGGTTATCGGCAGCCCGTCATTATTCATGCTGAACTCTCCGACCGTTACCTCCACCTCATCATCACATTTAAACGACCCCACTTCGCCTTTGAGTTGCGCAAAAATTCTCAGGTCTTCCGGCAGATCAATATATCCAAAAATATAGGGAGTTTTAACTAACGGCGACCCAACGAAAATTTCGCTGTAGCTATACAATGTGCCTTTCCGGCTCAACGGTTCCATTTCGTATTCTCTTCCCCAGCAATTCGGACAGGTGTCAAGCTTGGGAAAGTCTATCTGGCCGCAGCTTTTGCACCGATATCCTTTTAAATAGGGAGGGGAACCATCCTTCGGCACTTCGAACAAATCCTCGCGGAAAAATGTAATATCAGGCTTTTTTTCCTTTTTTTTCTTTGGTGCTTTTTCGACTGTTTCTGACATTGATATTTCCTTTCATACCATTAAGTTATCCATCATGGTGATCATTCCCGGAAAACCCGCCGGGAATAATGGTTGAATCATGCACGGCGTTTTGCTTTTCATTGAATCATCGCACCCATCACGGGCCAATAACGATTCGGGTGCGATCTATCCTAAATGAAACGCTTGAGGGAATAGGGGTAAATGATGCAGAATAATGCTGACCGTCGCAGTTTGGCTTATTCGGCAAAATAACAATGCAATTCGCGAGTCGAGTCTTTGGCCTCAAAACCTGAGTGATTCAAGTCATCTTACATCGTGCATTATACAGCCATCTTGGTCCCCTAACTCATTGCCACATTAATAATCTCAGCGATATCAAATACTTTTTGCTCATCTGTCACGCTTTTCATCCCATCGGTCAACATTGCCAGGCAAAACGGGCATGCAGTGGCAACAATGTCAGCGGATGTTTCAAAAGCCTCTTTGGCCCTGTTTCTGTTGATGCGTGTCCCTTCTTCTTCCGCCCAGTAGTTTCCGCCCCCTCCGCCGCAGCAAAAACTGTTATTCTTATGCCGTTGCATCTCAATACAATTGCCGGCTTTCCCAAGTACCGCACGGGGCGCATCATAAAATCCATTCCGTCTACCGAGGTAGCAGGGATCATGATAGCAAATGCTTTGATTCTTTTTGTCTATCTTGATCTTGCCTTTTTCCAGCAGCTCATTGAGAAACACGGAATGCGGTATGACATTGTACTCGCCGCCAAGCGGCGGGTAATGTCGTGAAAAGCTGTTGTAGCAATGGGGGCACAGGGTGATGATATCTTTCACGCCGAGTTCTGAAAATTCTTCCACGTTCTGTAATGCGATTTCACGAAATAAAAACTCATTTCCCATCTGCTTGGCCGGATCCCCGGTACATCTGGATTCTTCTAAAATGCCGAAGGAAATGTTGGCCTTTTGCAGTATCTCAACCATGGCCTGTGCGATTTTTTGAGATCTTTCCTCATAGGTTGGCGCACACCCTATCCAGAGCAAATACTCGGTCTCACCTTTTTCAAAAATCGGCACGTCCAGCCCTTTGCACCAGTCCTTGGGCCCCGAACCGGTTCCAAAGAACGGATGCTGGCGCTGCTCCAGGCTGTTGTTGGCCTTACCCATCAGTTCCGGTATTCGGGATTGTTCCATCACGAGATTTTGCCTGAACTTCAATATCGTCTTTGGCTGGTTAATACACACCGGGCAAGCTTCCATACACGCGGTACAGGTCGTGCAGGCAAAAATAGCGTCCATGCCGACCTCGTCGATGAGTCCTTCATCATCAAATCCGCCGCTATGCAGTTTCTCCGCAAGCGTGACCATAACGCCCTTGGGCGACAACGACTTTCCGGTGGATGCGGCAGGACAGACCTCATGACAACGGCCGCACCAAAGGCAACTGTCATAGTCGAGCAAGCGCTTGCGCGTAAAGTCGGTGAGCTTGGCACAGCCCAAGGTGGGCACTTCTTCAGCGGTTTCATCGTCAAAGGATGAAAAATCGATCACCCCCATCCTCGTACCCGGCTTCGGATTGGCCAGCGCCGCGTTGGTCGGCGCCAAGGCAATATGCACCATGGGGGAAAATGGGATATAGGCGATAAAGGCCATGGCCATTAATCCATGCGTCCACCAAAGCACCCTGTGAAGGCCGTTGTTGCCCATCGGAAAAAAACCGGCCAAAAAATTGCCGACAAAGGAATAGGGGTCCGGTCCGTTGGCGGCGATTCGGAGCGCCTCGATGTAAAAACCAGAGGCGATCACAAACCCGAGAAGGCATATCTGCGGCACAAAGCCAAGCCGTTCCTTTGGCTGGCGCAGCCGCTCAGGGCCAAACAGACGCCTCATGAATAAAAATATCAACCCACCAAGCGCCACCAATCCGGCCAGATCTAGGAAAAAGCTCATAAACCACCGGTTAAATCCACCCTCAAACACCGGCACTTTTAAATAGATGTTCAGCATCACAAGCCCCGTGCCGATCGCCAGGAACACCATTCCCCAGAATACAAATCCATGTGCAATTCCAGTAAAAATCTTTCTATAAATTTTAGAACCTAAGATCCCCTTGGTAATCAGCGCATGAATATACACCGGCCCTATTTTCCCCGGTAGCGGCGGCAGGTTCGGTTTCACTCTCTCCTTGCCATGCTGTATTTTTTTCCAGTGAGCATACAAACCATACACCAGGAGCGCCACCGCTGGCAGTGCAAAGGCATCAATCAATAAGCCATAACTGATATTCCAATAGGGGATCCGGCCCATCTACTTCTCCTCTGTCAACGCCTTCGTCAATGCAGGAATAACATTTTTGTAATCAGCCACAATGCCGAAACGCGCTCGTTTGAAAATATTCGCTTCCTCATCCTTGTTGATTGCCACGACGCATTTGGCATTGGCAATGCCGGCTAAATGCTGGCTCGCGCCGGAGATGCCGATCGCAAAATAAACCGAGGGCGCAACAATGTTGCCTGTTTGCCCAATCTGCATGGTCGGAGCGGCCCAGCCCTCGTCCACGGCGCCGCGGGATGCCCCCACCGCAGCATTGACAATCCCTGCCATTTCATGCAGCATTTTAAAATTATCAGCGCTGCCGACTCCCCGGCCGCCGGATACGATGATTTCCGCATCCTCAAGCGGAATGCCTTCAGCTTTGATTTCCTCTTCGGATAAAAACTGAACAGCTGCCTCTTTAACCGGCAACGGTGTTCCGGCTGTAGTGCCGTCCAACACGGCTGATTCAAAATATTTCCTGCGAACCGTTAAAATAACAGGCGTTTTTTTGACCTTATATTCCGCCACAGCCTTTCCGCCATAAATGGGACGCGTAACCGTCATATCCGGTGAAATCGCGATGACCTCAGAAAGCACCGGTGCATTAATGCAGACACTGAGACGGCCGGCGATCTCGGCGCCGACCGTGGTAGCAGACATCAAAATCACTTCATAGCCTTGCTGGCCGATCAGCTCAGCAGCCGCTGCAACCAGATTGGCGGCTACCGACTGGTCCGTCTGATAAGCGTTGCCATATGTTCCGGGAATATTACCCGCTCCCAACGCCAAAATATCCGGTGATCCGCCGAAAATTCGGCCGACTGTCACCAGCTCTCCAATTCTCTTTGTATCAATAATCTCGATGATCAGCGTTTTCATAGATATCTGCCCTCCCTGAGTTTAGCCAAAAGGGTTTTTGCGGTTTCCCCTAAATCGTCAATCGGCAAAAACTCACAAACCGATTCCATTTTCGGGATACTCACGGAGAGTTCTTCAACGTTCATGGGCGCGGCCGCGATCCCATCCATTTTGTCCACCGGTTTCTTTTTGGCGGCAAAAATCGCACGTACCGCGGGAATGCGCGGCACGTTTTCAGGAATGCTCGTAATGGAAAGCACCCCTTTGCCGGCAAATTTCAACTCCCGGCTACCGTTTTCGTGAATCTGCCGTACTTTCCAGGCACCCGCGTCCGACTCAATAAAGGCAATCTTGGGCAAAAAGGTATACCCCATCATTTCCGCAAGAATGCTATGAACAATCCCCCGATCCATGTCGGCCGACTGCTGGCCGGCCAGCACCAGGTCCACATTCCCGAGCTTCTCAAGCGCCATTTTCAAATTGGCCGCAATCACATATGGATCATCCGAATCACCCATCACCAGGTTGAGATTATCCCCTCCCATGGCAACGGCTTTTCTTAGAATGGAAACATCATCGCTTTTCCCATAGGATATGATACTCAGCGACGCATTGTATTTTTCTTTGAGCTGAACGCCGGCCTCTATGGCGTTTTCATCATAAAGCCCGATCATTCGCGTGTATCGAGAGTTAGCCCGGCCATTGACCAACTCAAAATCCCCAGCTGGGACTTCATAATCCGGTACGACCTTTGCCATCACCGCTATATGCATTATTCCAAAACTCCCCTCGCCTTACTATCAGCAGATGGGTTGCGTAGAATTCAACACGGAAACGCATGCTAAAAAACGCATCCCGCCTGCTCGATATAAGCCATTCTTGGTCCCTTATTTGAAAGCGCAACTTCCCGGATTCAACCTGTTTCAAATTTCATTCGGGAAGTTGAGGTTCAGATAGAAAACCGGCTACATCAGGATGTCAACAACACGCCGGTTTCGTGCTTATTTACCGCTCCACACCGGTGCTCTTTTTTCCGCAAAGGCGGTGAACCCTTCTTTTCGGTCTTCCGTATCCCGAAGAACACCCCACAAGAGTTGAGAATACATAAGAGAGTGTTCGTAAGGCATATCCTTGCCGAGAACCGCCGCCATTTTTGCGGCTTTAACACTCAGCGGCGCATTCTGAGCGATTCTCTCGGCCATTTTCTTGGCCGTTGGCATCAGTTCGGCAGGCTCGACGAGATCGCTGATAAGCCCCACCCGGTAAGCTTCCTGCGCATCGATCATTTCACCGGTCAGCAACATTTTCATGGCCACCGCATGGGGAATCACCCGCCCGATGGCCTGAGTGCCGTTGATACCCGCCAGGCTGGCGACTTTAACTTCCGTCAAGCCGAATTTCGCATTCGTGCTGGCGATTCGAATATCGCAGGCCAATGCCATTTCCATGCCGCCGCCAACCGCAAAACCGTTTACCGCGCAAATAAGGGGTTTCCACATATTGAAATAGGGCAGCGGCGTCATCGGCTCATCTTTCAAAAAAACTGCCGCCATACATTCCGTGGGCGGCTTTGTTTTTTTCATATCCGTGCCGGTTGAGAACGCTTTTTCTCCGGCGCCGGTCAATACGGTCACACGAACATCATGATCCGCCTTTATATCGGTCAAAATCTGCTTGATCTGGGCCAGTGATTCGGGGTCCAGGGAATTCATCGCTTCCGGGCGGTTCAATGTGACATAGGCAACATGGTTTTCTTTTTTAAATTCAACAGGCATGGGTCTATCTCCTTTCAAATAGCGTCTGATTAGTCTTCTTTTGCCACAATAAAGGTATTGTAGGGTTTTTTCTCTTTAAGCAATTGCCGGGCAATCGACCATCGATGAATTTCGGAAGGCCCTTCGAGAATTCGCCAAATCCTCACGATTCTATAAACATACTCGATACCCAACTCTTTGGAAACCCCGTATCCGCCATGGACCTGAATCGCACGATCGGCAACGCGAGAAAGCATTTCCGTCGCCAGTGTCTTAAGGGAAGCGCCTTCAATGCGCAGGTCCTTATGCCCTTGGTCGGATTTCCATGCCGCATAATACAAAAACCATCTTACGGTTTCCAATTCCATCGTAGAATCCGCTATCCAGTTTTGGACAGTTTGCCGATTGGCCAGCGGCTCTCCAAAGGTTATCCGTGTGTTGGCCTGGTCAATCATCATCTGAATCAACCGCTCAGCCATTCCGGTGCAGCGCGAAGCCAACTCGATTCTGCGGACGCCAAAACGGTTTTGCAGGGGTACAAATGCCTGCCCAATTTCACCCAAAATCGCATCATCCCCAAGTTCGACATCTTCCAAAATCAGATCCCAGGTCCGCAGCGGCCCGATAACCGGTGTTTCACGCCCGACCCGCAAACCCGGCGTGTTTTTGTCAACCAAAAACGCCGTGAATCGATCCTTTTGCTTGGCCTCTTTATCCGTGACGGCTATCAGAATAAAAAAAACATTATCGTAATCACACTTGCTGATAAAGGTTTTCGTTCCATTTATAATCCACTTATCCCCCTTGCGAACCGCAGTGGTTTTAAGACCGCTCACGTCGGAGCCCGCATCCGGCTCCGTGCACGCCATGGCAGATTCCAACTCATTATTGCAATAGGGAGTAAAATATTTTTCGCGCTGATTTCCCTTACAGCAATCCGCCAAATAGTAAAGGTTGGGCGCATCCGGCGGCAATGTGAAACCATAAAATCCAATGTAGGACTTGCACAATTCCTCAACCACCAGCGTCTTGGCCAACATTCCCAACCCTTGACCGCCATACTTTTCATCCACCTCGATGCCCCAAAAGCCCAGCTCCTTGGCTTTGGCCATCAGCCTTTGGTTGACATCATCCGGAAGTAAATGGCCCCCATCCGCATACATTCTCAACTCGCGTTCAAGATGGCTTTTTTCAAGCGGCAACAACTCCCTCTTGACAAACTCGCGCATTGACTCCTTAAGCATCATATATTCTTCTGGTATTGAAAAATCCATTGATTCCCTCCTTTAGGAATACTGCATTCAACTTTCAAATAGGCGAATTGATCCTTCCCGCTTAGACCAACACATTCGCCGCCTTTAACTTGTCTATCTCTTCAGCGCTGTATTCCAACATGTCGGATAACACCGCCATCGTATGTTCGCCAAGCAGGGGAGCCGCCGTTTCCATTCGAATGGGCGTTTTCGTGAACACAAATGGACCGCGATTATAGAGTGTTTTGCCGACCACTGGATGATCCAAATAAGACCAGAAGCCTCTATCACGAAGATGCTTATCCTCAATGGCACCGCGCGCATCATTCACAACGCCGGCCCGGACACCGTTTTGAATCAGTTTTTCCATCAATTCGGTATTGTATTGCCCCTCAGTCCACGCCTCAACATGTTCATTGAGCTCGGCTTCATGTTCCTTGCGCTTTTCAAATGTTGCAAACTTTTCATCTTCCGCCCACGCGGGATGCCCCATGACCTTCTTGAGCGACATCCATTCCTCTTCGCTGAAGACGGCAATGGCAATCCAGCTTCGATAGCCGAGGGTTTTATACACATTATGCGGCGCCGCATAGGGATCCGAACATCCCGTCGCCCCCAGTATCTCGCCGTGTGACGAATACGCTAGAAGATCCGATGGCTTCATCGCAATCGCCGATGCAAGCTGGGAAATAGCCACCGTTTGCCCTTTTCCCGTGATTTCCCGCTGAAGCAGGGCCGCCATGATGCCAAACAACGTGTGCGTGGGTACCATCACATGATCCGTATAGTTCGTGCCGGTGCCGAAAGGAACCTTCCCCGGCTCCGCCGCTCTTTCCGTCAACCCGCACAACGCATTCAGATTGACGCCATACCCCATATATCCGCTGTGGGGCCCGGTTGTTCCCTGCAAGCTCATGGTGACATAAATGGCCCGCGGGTTCATTTTTTTAATATCCTCCCACCCCAGGTTCCATTTTTCCATCTGCCCGACACGGAAGTTGTTAATGACGATATCGCTCTTTTTAATCAAGCGAACAGCAATATCTCTTGCCTCCGGAAGGGCCATGTTGACGGCAATGCTCTTCTTGTTGGGATTTCGGTTTGAAAAGTAGCCACTGCGCTCAAACCCCCCGGGTTTTCCATCCTTGAACGGCGGGCCCAAGCGAAGAATATCCGGTCTTTTCGCGCTTTCAATCTTAATGACCTCCGCCCCGCATTGACCCAGCATATTGGTGGTGATTGGCCCCGCGCCGACCCAGGAAAAATCACATACCACAATGCCGTCAAGCGCCTTTTTCATATTAGCCAACATAGATGGTACCCTCCTTTGCATAGGCATCAATTTCGCTTTGAGTGTATCCGACTTCCAGCAAAATCTCGGCGGTGTGCTGCCCAAGCGTGGGCGCCGGTCCCCCGAACCGCCATTGAATTTCACCGAACTCGTACGGAGCGCCGGGGAAGGTGACATCATCCTTCAGATAACCATGGGTTACCGTTTGAAAGAAACCGGTGGCCTTTAACTGGGGGTTTTCAACCAGATCTTTTCCGTTGCTCACTGGCGTGGTCGCCACCTTGTAGAATTGCCCTTTTTCGTACAATTCCAGCTTGGTGTGCTTCATGGTATAGGCTTCAAAAATGCGGCAGAAAATTTCGTAATTCTTGAGTTCCCGTCTGAAATTCTGATCCAGCCACTTTTCATCATCAAAGGCCTCCCATCCCTCAACCCCTTCTTCTTTCATCCATCTAACGAATGGATCCCACATCTGCTTGTTTTTATTACCCATCGCCGCTACCAAGGCAATATATCCGTCTTTGCATTTAAAAAGCCCGCCGCCGGCCAGGGTCCCAAACGCAGATCTGCGAATCACGCCTTCAAGATCCCAGAACTGGGCCGCATTTTCATGGGCGGACGCTACCGACTCAATTGCGGCGATATCAACGAACTGACCGATACCGGTCTTTTTGGCAAAATAGAGGGCAAAGCCGCTGGCAACCGCCGCATGTGCCCCTGCCGTCTGGTAGGCTTGGTCATCCGGCGCTCTGACCGGTTTGTCGTTGTTATCTCCAGCAAGATAGGTAAACCCGCTCAACGCCGAGCAGGTTAAATCCGATCCCGGATAATTGGCATAGGGCCCGGTCGCACCGAACAGCGTCATGGACGTCTGCACCAGTTTAGGATTGACCGCACTCAACACATCAAAACTGAGTCCCATGCTGTTCAGGACGCCCGCGTCAAAACTTTCAAGCAGCAAATCGGCAGACTGACACAGTTTCAGAAAAATGTCCTTGCCTTCGTCCTTATTTATATCGAGAGCAAGGCCTCTTTTACCGGCATTGTAATAAAGGAACTGAAGACTTCTATCCTTTCCAGGAATGTTTTTAAAAAATGGCCCGATATTTCGAAGCGGATCGCCAGTGATGGGCTCAATGTGAATGACATCCGCCCCGACACCGGCATACAGCTTCCCCGCATAGGGGCCCAAAACGCCGGTGAAATCGAGTATCTTTAAATTACTGAGAGAACCGTTTTCCGTCATCGTCGTACTCCTCGCTTTTAAGATGCCATGTTGCAAGTGGAATCAAGCCTTACGGCAGCAATGAACTGGTTCCCCATCATCCGGCATACAGGCTTCTGCCACCGCAGACGTAAAACACCTGTCCGGTGACAAAACTGGTTTTATCGTCGGCAAAAAACATGACGGCGTTGGCGATATCATCCGCTTCCCCAAAGGTGCCGGTCGGCTGCTTTTTCAACAAGCCGGCGATTTGTTCCTTGGACGCGTGGTCCCACATCGGGGTATAGATCAATCCCGGCGCAATGCAGTTGACGGTGATATTTTTCCGACCCAGTTCGAGCGCAAGGGTTCGTGTCAATCCGACCATGCCGGCCTTTGCCGAAGAGTAGCCGGCCTGCCCCGCACCGCCCAACCAGGCTCTGGAGGCGATATTGATGATCCGTCCGCGATTCTGCTCCACCATATACCCATGGACAGCCTGGCTGCACAGAAACGAACCTTTTAAATTGACCTTATAGACAAAATCCCAGTTTTCCTCTGTAACCTTTCTCAACGGGGCGATAATTTCCACACCGGCATTATTAACCAGGATATCAATTGAGCCAAAAGCATCGACCGCCGCCTTAACCATGGCTTCTACCTGTGCCTTATCGGAGATATCCGCGACCTGTCCAATGACGTCAAAACCGGCTTTTTTGAATTCACCGACCGTCTCTTCGACTTTCTCAGCAACCACATCGTTGATGACGACTTTAACACCTTTTTCCGCCATTCGTTGGGCGGTCTGTTTTCCCATACCACTTGCAGATCCGGTGATGAGTGCGACCCTATTTTCAATGCCCATTTTATATTCCTCCATTATTATCGGATATTTTTGATTTACGATGCATCATATCGACATAGAAAAATGGATGCATTTCCCGCCGCAAACAAAGAGTGTCTGCCCCGTAATGTATTTGGCGGATCGCGATGCAAAAAACTCAACAGCGTTATCAATATCCTCGGGCTTGCCGAGCCGCGCCATCGGAATGCTGCCCTTCAGCTTGGCCGTTTCCTCTTCGGATAAGCCGGCATCCGCCAAATCACCTACGCCAATGGAATTTACCGTGATATTGTCGATGGCGGTTTCAAGCGCCAACGCACGGGTAAAACCGTAAATTGCCGCATTCGCGGCGGAAAGACTCGCCACTTTCGGCCATCCAAGATAGTATAGGCTGCCGATATTAATAATTCGCCCATATTTCTTTTCCCGCATGACCGATACGGCTTCGCGGCAGAAAAGAAACAACGGGTCCGTGCCGGATGTTACCGTCTTATTCCAGTCGGCCTGGGTCAGATCGGTCGTTTTCTTGCCCTGTAGTACATTGGCCTTTACCGCAATATTGTTCACCAGCACATCGAGTTTTCCATAAGTGTCAACAGCTTTCTTCACCGCCGCCTTCACCTCACCCTCATTGGATGGATTCACAACACATCCGATCGCTTCTCCTTTGGCCTCTTTGATCTGCGCGACGGTTTGGTCCACCGACGCTTTGTCACTGCCGGCAATCACAACGCTTGCGCCTTTTCCCCCGAAGCTCAAACCAATGCTCTGTCCCACTTCGTCCGAGACTCCGTTTATCAGCACCACTTCATTTGATGTGTTTTGCATAATCGCTCTCCTTCGTTACCGAAAAAATGGTTCTAAGTTTTATTATCCGGTTCATCAAATCATGGTTAACTATTCAGCCGCACCTCGCAGCAACCAAGATGCGCATGGATGACATATCAGATTTTTCCACATAATTTTTTATGTGTTAACGGATACATCAAGGTAATTTGACAACCACGGCTAATCCGTATTGGGCTGATTCCCAAACGGCCTTGAAACGCCTTATCACTTATTTTAAAACCTGTTATCATTTCTTGAAAAAATAGTCTGCCGATTAAAAGGGATTATTATATCCTAAATATTAAAAATTTACAACAATTGTATTTTTCCATAGATGCCAAGCAGTTTGACCCCGTGCACAGTAACGACTGTTTGCAAAAAATGGAATTAAATTTGCGGGCCACAGTATTTTGGCTAATGTTCAGTTCAGGACTACAAGATAAGGTAGCCAAAACCGTGATGGCGGGCTTTTTATGCAATAATCAAAAAACACTTATTATAATTGTTTATGTTTTTCAATTATTTTTTGTAACCCTATAGTTAAAAAATTTATACCCTATTTCAAACACCTTTCCCCTTCTTGAAGGAAGCTTCGCTTTAAAGCTCCTTTTTTAACCTTTCCCCAGGCCGTCAACGGCAGGGATTCTATAAATTCTATATGCTTTGGATACTTATACCGCGCCACCTTTCCCTTGAGAAATCCAAGCACCTCCTCTTGCGTCAAGGTCTCATTCTCCTTGCAAACAATAAAGGCCTTTCCGGTCTCCCCCCATCTCTCATCCGGCACACCGATGATGGCGACATTCTCTATTTTTTTATGATCCCCCAATACCCGCTCCACTTCAGCCGGATAAACATTTTCGGCGCCGCTTCGATACATGTCCTTTGCCCGGTCGGCAATGTATAAAAACCCCTCTTCATCCGTATATCCCAGATCCCCCGTGAAAAGTTTGCCGTTCACGATGGTGGCGGCGGTTTCCTCCGGCATGTTCCAGTAGCCGGTCATCACATTCGGACCGCTGGCAACTATATTGCCGATCTCACCAGGCGATAATCGATCCCCCTGATCATCCTCCACCCACACTTCCGTAAAAAAGTTGGGAAGTCCGCAAGATCCTTTTTTTGAAAGGACAAATTCCTTCGGCACCGATGTCATGCCGGAATTTTCCGTTTGGCCGAAGCCCATCTGTAAATACAACCCTTTCTCAGCCAACGCATTGAACAGCGTTGCCGGTGTCCTTTCTCCCCCGCCAAGCACCACCCGAACACTGTTCAGATCAATCCGATCCAATACGCCGGTTTCCAGCACAAAGCGAAACATGGTCGTGAGTCCGAAAACAATCGTTGCCCGGTAGGTTTCAATGTCTTTTCCAAACTGCTCGGCATCGAATTTTTTCCGCATCAGCAGCGTAACCCCTCGGCACAGCCCCGGTGTCGCCGTTACCGCAAGACCCGCCGAATGGCAAAGAGGCGCCTGGGACAGAAAGATGTCATCCCCCCGCATATCCGCAAGAATAATATACTGAAAGCTCTTGAAATAGGTCTGACCGTGTGAAATGACGGCGCCTTTCGGATCCCCGGTGACACCAGAGGTATACAGAATAAGAAGGGGATCATCCAAATCGACCGGCGCATCCGGCGTGGGTTCTGTTGTTGGATAGCCGCCGATAGATGCGTGATAATCCATCGCCCACTCGGGAGGGCCGTCGAAATTCGTTTCAAAGGATGGAAGCCAGACGAACTTGTCCGCCTCGACTGAAACGGAAGATCTGATCAGCGCCACCTCATCTTGAGTTTCATCGTGAAATACAAGAAGCCGGCAACCGCAGCTATTCAACTGATAGGCCAGTTCCCTGGAAACCATTCTGAAATTTAAGGGAACAAAAATTAACCCCAGTTTTGCCGCGGCAAAATAGCACGCCAGAAACTCCGGACAGTTAAAAAGGTTCACCGCAACCCGATCGCCTTTTTTAAGGCCTTTTCCCGTAAAAAAATGCGCGACCTGATTGGCCGCATCATTAAGTGATCGATATGATATCCTTTCATCTTCATAGATGATGGCCGCTTTTTCGGGCGTCAGCATCGCCCATTTGCTGATTATTTTTCCGACACTCCACTGCATGAATCAAAGCCCCTTTTTTCTGCCGCCATACATCGGCAATAATATGTTTTCACCTAATCCGGCAAAGCCGGATGCTGGAATGCTGGGACATAAAAGCCATCTTTCACCTTCGGCGAATATACACGCAAAAGCGTGCATGTTTCTGGTAAAGGGCCTAAATCCTGCCGGGTTGTCCCAAGACCAATATATTAAAGCCTCCCGCCGAACAAAGGCAAAAGTCATGCCATTTCTGGTTTCATATACTATAAAACCAATATGTTACTCCCCGCAATACCGGCGATTTCGCAAAAAATACGATATCGACACAGTGCGCTCCTTCTCCACCACTGAGAAACAGGAAAAAGAAGCGTTCGTGCGATAAAATTTTCGTACATGGATTCCGAAATTTTTACAAGGCCGACTTATGAGGATAATCAAGTGGGAATTCTATCCAAAATTTTGGTTTATACCCATTATATTGGGCACCCGATTCATCCCGGTGGCTCTTGAACGAATCTCTTGAAGGCGATTGCTTCGGTGATCGTCGTGCGAAGAGTTACAAAACGAGAGCGGCTTGACTGAGCTGAAGAGGGTGTTCTCACCGCAGGCAATTCTTGCCTGCGGTGAGCCCTCAAAAGCTGTCACGGTAAAGGGATTAAACTTTAGCCACAGCGGGTTTACCCGGCGTTTTTTCGGGATGTTGCTTATTGAAACCAGTGGATTCCACTTTTTCATTCCCCCGAACGGGCGCTTTGCGTCTGCGAAGA
>JAVEYW010000025.1 GCA_034003325.1 Desulfobacterales bacterium | reverse complement strand
AAGAACCATATTCATTCAGACGACAGAATCCGTGAGACCCAACAGAAAATTTCCAAGGCGACACAGGGTCAAACAACATCGATTTTTCTATGAATACAAAACAAATTGTTAAGGAAACGGCATTGAGTCTACGGCAGTGGTTTTGACCGGTCCAACGACCAAAATCAGCGGACCGCCTGAGACTGCACGGACTCGCTATTTTCGCCACTGTCTTTCGACTGCCCACGGACTGACGGGTCCGCTGCATTTTGCTGGTTAGGCATGATTGGATTTTCCCCACTTTCTGAGTCGCCCGGCAATCCCCTCATCACCGCGTCATCAGCGCGAACACGCCCCAGCCCAGGTATTCACGCGTGTAAGCGGCGTAGCGCTCGGGTTCCAAGGTTAGTTTGGCTCGAACATCTTTCGCGAACTCGTCGTCGGGATTGGCTTCAAGCCATCGGCGCATGGTGAGCCACTTGGCCGCCTCGTATCTGTCCCAGCTGTCTTGGTCTGCCAAAACCATTTCCACGACGTCGTAGCCGAGGTGGCCGAAAGACGCGAGAAGTTCTGGAAGCAGGAGAAGGTCGGAGATTGCGCCGGCAAGACACCCCCTGGCGACATCTTCCGTCGGCGGTAACTGCCGCCAGTAGGGCTCGCCGATGAGGATGATCCCTCCGGGGCGGAGGCTCTGCGCCAGAAGCTCGATCGTGCCGACGACTCCCCCAGCGATCCACGTGGCGCCGACACAAGCTGCCACACCGGCCTTTTCGTCCGAGACGTAACCCGCAGCATCGCCATGGATGAACTTGACTTGATCGGCGACGCCGAGTTCTGCAGCGCGGAGTTTCGCTTGCTCGGTGAACAACCGGCTCATGTCGATGCCGGTGCCGATGACTCCGTAATCGCGTGCCCAGGTGCACAGCATCTCCCCCGAACCGCAGCCGAGGTCGAGCACTCGGGTTCCCGTTTCCAGACGCAGCGCCGCGCCGAGAGTGGCGAGCTTTTCGGGTGTGAACGGGTTATGGATGCGGTGAGCACTTTCGGTGATGTTGAAGATCCGTGGAATGTCCATTTCGGGAAATCCCCTTATGGGTGTGAATAGATTCGGTCACGGCCTAACGTAAAGCTAACCGGACTGTGTGGCCGTTTACGCAGGGCCGGTTGAGCGCAGCGTTAGCGCTCGATTTCATAAGAAATATCCAACCCAGATTCCCGCACCAATTTTGCCTTTAAAAGTTCCTGAAAAACTGATTCTGGTGATGCTGAATTCGGCAGCCCTTTGCACTGCGACTTGATCCAGTTAAGAAAGCTGGCCATCTTCCTTGGACGCTTTCTCCCGTCAAGCTGTTTAAGCTTGGAAACAACCATTGATGCGTTTTCAGAAAGCGCGGGCAAGACCGGCTGGTTCGGCGATACTGCCTTTGTTAATACTTTTTTGCTGGTTCGCCCGATCTTTTTAAGATGGTTGACAAGGCCGTTGAATCCAGAATCGTTACTGACAATGTGGAATACAACGCTCTTATCTGCAATTTCTTGTTTCGAAATTTCTCCAATAGCTGTTGTGCATTTGCAGCAGCTTTTTTGATATGGACAAGCTCCATATTACCACCAGCAAAATAGTCGTTTTGAAGGTCAATCAAGATTAGGCATGCATTCATTTTTTTCTCCAGTTCTAAGTCATAACTTAAAATGAAGGGGTTCGCGTACAGTGCACCCTACGAAGACCGCAAGTTATTTGCATCCCCTCCAATGGGAGGTTGGACAAAGCCGTTCCGCGCGGAAAAAACCTCATAACTGTCTATAACTCCAGGTATTGCCCAATTCCGGGCACCATTAAACCCAAAAAAAGGTATGCCATGAATCAGGCCGAAACGAATCAATTTTTGGATCGCTTCGCTCTCACGATCTATCCTTATTTGTTAGGCATCGCTGTTCTTGCCATTGCCCACCCGGGGCGGGAAGCGCCACCATGTCCAGACGACAAATAGCCCAAATCCAGTGTACACCAGAGCAAAGATCCACATTGGCGCCTCGTAGTACAGGACACGCTGTACCCAGTGCTCGACGAAACTGCGTTCGTACCCGGCTTGCCCTGCTCGCTCCCGCAGGGCGGATTCAGGCTTTGTGAGCGCGCAGTGTTGGCCCAGCCTTGCCTGAAGGACCACTACACCGATGGCCGCGAGGTGAGCCAACCGCCACCAAAGGCTGTTTATCCAGGACGAGCCGAACTTTTTGCCAACAAGAATGACCGGAGGCCCCGCAACGACGAACAAAACGACTCCGAAGTGGAGCAGCAAGACCGTGTCTGCGAGAGCTTGATACGGCAACGTTGGTTCCTCCCGCGACGCTTAACCTAATCAACTGCGCGGTTTTTTGTGTCCGCTGGAAGGCATGGTTATGAGGCGCCTTGCGAAGAAGAAACCAATTTAAGGCCAACTATTCCAGCTACGATTAATAACAAACACATTATTCTCAGAATATCCCGTGATTCGCCGAACAGTATCATGCCCATAATTGCAACCCCGATGGCCCCAGTCCCTGTCCAAACCGCATAGGCTGTGCCCACTGGAATTGTTTTCATGGCAACAGACAGCAATAAAAAACTAATCGTCATAGCTGATACAGTGAGAAGTGACGGAATGAGTTTAGTAAACCCATCCGTATATTTAAGACCGATTGCCCAAAAACATTCGAACAAACCAGCTACTATTAAATAAGTCCATGCCATATTATATGCTTACCCTCGATTCTACTGAGTCATAACGCCGCGTATCTGGGGCGGCATGCTCCTCGCCGTCCCCAGCTCACGCTTGATAATTGCTACGTCCGAGGACGAAAGCCCGGTTGTCAGTGTCAGATATCCACTCTGATATTTATCCGGTCTCCCACTACCATTTGCTAATCCAAGCATAGTTCTGCAACGACTTGCTTGGCCTTTTTCTTCTGGGGCAGTTGGTATGCAAAGGGGCGCAGGACCTTGTCGCGACCCTTCCGCGTTCCATCAAGAAAGTCACCCTCTCCATGGTGGTCTGCCTGGAAGGCTGCCATCGTCTCCATCTCGCCCAACCGTGAGCCGGCGTCAAGGACATACTCCGGAGGGTCGTTGACGGATAAGTAGTTGAAGCGAAATGACCCAACATCCAGGTCCCGTCGGATCACAGCAGCGTGGTGTTCGTACCGCGCTTTCTTGAACATGAGCCCGCACACCGTAACCTTCTCTGGATTAACGCGAAATTCCTGCCTGAAAAGGCACCAACTGAAGAGCAGGTTTTCGTAGGAGTCACGGGCGAACTCCTCCGTCTTGGTCCTGGCCTTCACCGGCATGCAGTTGAACCAATTGCATTGCTCGGCAAGGTTCCAGTATCCTTGCGCTTCCGAAACTGGAGATGTTCCCGCTGGAACCAAATCAAGGGCTCTGGTATGCCCGCCTGAGAAAACGAGGACTGACGCAGGATCGAAACTGGCCTCCACGACACCCCTGCGGATGTGGTCAACATACAAAGGGACTTCATCCTCGTACCGGTAACCCGTGTAGGTGCCGACCCAATTCCGTGGGCCTGTGAAATACACCTGGCTGCGGTCCGTACCAATGTAGATGGCGTGGCCCGGAACGATGATTAGATGGCTTGGTGCTATTTCGACATTACCCTGTTTTTGCATATGGTCTATTTGTCTTTCTACCCTCTGGCAAAACGTTAAGGATGAGCCGCTTTGGAACCTCATCCTCGAAAAAGGTATTAGCATATATTAAGGACACCGCAAAATTGCCGGCGGGTCCAACCATAGGAAAAGATCGTGAATCGCTGCGCTCTTGCGATCGATCCTTATTTCTTGGGCATTTCAATCCTACTCATATTCCGTTTCTTCGAGGTTCTCACATTCTATGTCATCAATTTCGATTCTTAATCTGTCGCCGTCAGAACTAAGACCCACAGCCTCACCGTTTTCGATTTCCGCACCAATAAGCTTCATGCGGCCACCATTATGCCAGCGGATGGATGTAACTTCTTCATCTTCTACTTCTACGGGAACTCGATATGTTCCGCTGTCAGTCTTGACACGAGCATCATATGTTCCGTCAACTGGATTTGAATCTGCGAATGTAGATGGGGTCACCAGGAGCAGAGATAAAAGTAGCGGTAAAAAAAAGGGCTGCAGTTTTTGTTCATAGTTGCCTCCGAAGAAGGTTGATGTTGCTATCTCCGCTCTTCAGCGGGCGCACGCTTTTTGCTCTCTGATTGAATGTTTTGATTGCTGGTACCGACGATTTGAGCCAGTTGTGGGACATAGGACATTACCGCTTCCATGCCCC
This sequence comes from Desulfobacterales bacterium, assembly GCA_034003325.1. Taxonomy (NCBI): domain Bacteria; kingdom Pseudomonadati; phylum Thermodesulfobacteriota; class Desulfobacteria; order Desulfobacterales; species Desulfobacterales bacterium. Next base: position 38,148 of record JAVEYW010000025.1, on the reverse strand, counting down.
TGCTGAGATCTAAGCGGCACCATACAGCAGCCCCTGCATAAATGCGCACAATCGGCTGAAGACCAAGATACGCAGGGGCAAAATCTCTCAATGTGTCAAACCAGGCTCTCTGCTAGTCCCGGTATGGAGGTGAATTGTCATGCCGATTGAGCTTCGCACATTGCTGAAGCCAATACTGACGGCTAAACCCCACTTGGAGTGATGCAGGATACCGCTCAAGAGTGAGTGCTCGCGGTCTGGTGAAATGCTGTGCCTCATCGAACTCCACGATTAGGCCGACTGAAGTCACAAAATAATCGACAGGGGGCAAGCTGCGCCGTGACACAAACTGCCTGAAGCCCCGATACGTTTTCAAATCCGACTCGATCATCTCAAGGGTCGAGAAATTAGGGTGTTCTTTGTATCCTTGCAGAGTACTGAGGATGCCAAGGCGATATTGCTGGCGAATATTACAAGAACCGAAAGCCTCTACCAGTATCTGATATATCGCCTCCTTACATTTGCTGCATGATTGTCTATGAGCCTTTCTTGCATCCACTTAGAATAGTTCTCCTAAGCAAGCTAACGTTGCCCTAACCGGGTGGCGTGCGGTGCTTTTGCGAAGAGCCGCACTATATACCGCTCCGGTTCAGGGGGTTATGTGGTCATTCTGACTTTATGATAGCCACAACAGAATCCACAAAAAGCGTCATTCATCAAATTTCACCGGCGTTTTAAACCCAGGAGGCTTTATGGCAAGCACCGAACATGAAAGCTGATCGAGAATGGCTTCGGCGGTGTTGCCGATGATCAGCCCTGAAATACCGGTACGGGCGACCGTCCCCATGACGACAATGTCCGCCTGCAGCTCTGCCGCCAAGTTTGCAATAACCTTCTTTGCCGGTCCCTTGAGCAGTTGAAAGCGCGGGGATATTCGATCATACGCCTCGGGGCCGATCCGGTCTCGTAGCGCATCACCCAGTTGGTACAGTCCTTTTTGGTGGAGCGAGTATTGTTTTTCGACATGCGCTTCAATGCCATCATGTGAAATGTCGCCTCTCGAAAGCATGGCCCTTTCGGCAAACGCCTCCCAGGCATGGACCAGATGCAAGAAGGCAGAGTCGGTCAGCGCGAGCGAACCGGCAAGCTCCACAATCTCCGTGTTGAGGGCTTGCTCTAGTGCCGTGGGATTTAATGGATTAAAATCAACGGCTGCTAAAATGCGACTGTAATTGTGTTTTTCAGGCGGTTTCATAAGCCAAACCGGACATGGACATTTCCGAAGAAGATGCAGATCGTCACTGCCGAACAGCCTATTCGTCCAAGTCGGGTTTTCCGCTGGTTTGATGAGCAGATCATACCCATTTTTCAATACGGCTCGAATCGCCTCAAGGTAGGTCTTTCCAACCAATACTTCCAGCCGGATTTGCAGGCGTTCTTTGAAGGATTGAACCATAGATTCCATCGCCTTGCGATGATCGGATTCTACGGCGGCTCGCAGCTCGTCGGATATCGGTCCTTCCGGCGGCAGACCAATACCTGCTGTGACGACCTGAGACGGGATTACATCGACAATTGTCAGGTTGGCCTGATTGTTTGCCGCCAGCGAAACAGCACGCGCAATCGCCGATTCCTGGTCCACGGTCGGTTCGTTTAGGTAAAGGATGTTTTTGAAACGCTTCATGGATCACCTCGTGTGTCATATTCGAGCCGCTAAACAGGGGCGAGGTTTTTGAGCTCTTGGATAGTGCTCGACTTGCCGATAACGATCAGGCAATCCCCTCCCTGAAGGCGCTCCGCAGGGTTGATCGTCGTAATCTGATCCTGGCCTCTGCGTATGCCGACCAGAGTGGCGCCGAACTTTTGCCGAAAATGAAGCTCCGCCAAAGACTTGTCTAAAAGGTCCGATTCCTCTGACACCTTGAGTTCGGCGATTTCAAAGCGGTCTGTGCCCCCTGCGTCTTCCTGCGCCTCAAGATGATTCAGTATGCTTTCAGCATCTTTCAAGCCAGCCGGATGTCCCATAAGGAGTAGCCGGTCGGCCGGGAAAATCCTGAAATCCGGCTTCGGCTCATGAAAAATGCGTCCTCCTCGACTGACCGCCAGAATAGATATTCCCAAAACCGATAACGGGAGTTCTTTTATGGTCTGTCCGGCGGCTGAAGCATCCGAACGAATACGTAAATCGAGAAAGGAGAGAGGCCAATCAACGCTATCCGGAAGGAAGTCCATCGCATAAGCTAACGCGTCGGCCGCTAGTTCCGTTGCATCCTTAAAAGGCCGAAATACCAAATTGGCGCCGGCTTTTTCGAACTCAGCAGCTTCTTGGCTGTTTGTCGCCGTCAAGGCCGACTTTCCAATATAACCGTCCTTCTTGAGATTATGGATTAGTGCCAAATTCATCTCTTTGGAACGAACGGTGCTGATAACCCATCGCGCCTTTTTCAACGGCAATAGCTCATGCATCTCCGGGTCCGCCATATCCCCGTAAAGAACAGGCACCCCTCTCTTGCGCCACTTCTCTAAAGTGCTGGGATCGAAGTCGATCCCCACTATGGCATTTTTTCGCCGGAGAAGATGTTCCATCAGCCCGCTGCCATAATTACCTAAACCCACTAAAATGACGTCGACTGCGCCGGTATCCGCGAAGGTGTCTATGGCCGCCTCCCGGTAAGGATTACGCCTTTCGAAAATTTTCAAGGGGGAGGATAGAAAACGATAAAGCGGGTAGGAATAGAGGATCATGTAGGTGGACAGGAATATGGTCACCACCCCCACCAGGGTGATCAGCCCCATCGTTTCTTTGGTAATGTGGCCGATACTCAGCCCCAAGGCCGCTACAATAAGCGAAAACTCGCTGATTTGGGCCACCGTGAGACCGGCGAGAAAACCGGTGCGACGGCGATATCCCATGACGCCCATGATCATCAGAACAATGAGCGGGTTGCCGACAAGCACAAAGATGGAAAAAACTAACGATGCGCCCAATTGTGAGCTCACCATGGACCAATCCAGTCGTGCGCCAAGATCGATGAAGAAAAACAGAAGGAGAAAATCCCGAAGGCCTGTAAGCCGCGCGCCAATCGAATCCCTGAAGGCAGTGGAGGCCAGTGAGACACCGGCCAGAAATGCGCCGACCTCCTTACTGAATCCCAACAGCTCACTGCCCGCTCCGAGAAGGACCGCCCATGCGATTGCGAATAGCGTCAACAGTTCCAGCGAATGCGCGAGACGCTGCGTCAGGTAAGGAATGACATATTTCATCAGCAGGGCAACCGCGCCCAACAGTCCCAACCCTTTTGCGACAATAATCAAAACCGAGAAATACCTGGGCGCGTCCCCGGTAACAGATGACCCCAATGTCGTCAGGCCGACCAAAGCCAAAATGGCGGCGATATCCTGAACGATTAGAAAGCCAAGAGCAATCTGGCCATGGAGAGAGTCGATTTCTTTTTTGTCGGACAGGAGCTTTACGATGATGATCGTACTTGAAAAAGTAAGCGCAACCGAAACATAAGCCGCACTGATATATGACATGTCCATGGCAATGGCAATGACAAACCCGATAAGCGACGTAAACACGATCTGTCCGAGGCCAGTTGCCAAGGCAACCGGACCGGTAGTTCGAATCAGATTCAGATCGAGTTTAAGCCCAACGATAAACAACAGAAGGGCTATGCCGATATGGGCCAGAAGTTCAATCTGCTCATAGCTGTGTATGATGCCAAAAAACGACGGACCGGCCAGAATGCCCGTTGCCAGAAACATGATGATTAAGGGCTGTCGTAATTTCTGCCCTATGATTCCAGTCAGCGTCGCAAGTCCTAAAATCGCGGCTATTTCTACGAATACATTTCCAGTAATCATTTTCTACAACTCTTCAGTCTTCACATAGCCGCCAAACCCCGCGGTTAGCGCAATTTGGTTGAAAAATTAGGCTATTGGTAATGAGGCATGATGTAACCGGCAACAAGGGAGGTGCTCGCATGGCTTCACCAGCTTATCGACCTTATCGACCAATTTTTAGACAATTGCCGGATGGCCAATTTTTCCGGTCGCTCCATTCAGGCGCTATCTGCCCGCCTGAAGGAATTGAGCGCCTATTTGAAACAGGAAAAATGCCATTCCATTAAAAAAGTCAGCTATCTGGATCTGGTGGCCTTTGTGGCCGATTTCGGCTCGCCATCGATTCACGTGCGAAAATCGCTTATCAGGTCAATTTGACCTGAAAAATTGATAATAAAGCTATTTTCGGCCACAATCGTCCAGATATTATGAGATCAATGTCAATTTTCCCGGCTATTTTGATATTGGCATGTAATAAGCCCTGTCCATACATCTTTTTCTAAGAGCCAAAACGGGCGGTGATAATTGCGCTGTGAATGAAACACTCACCCATACTTCAAATTATCTTGTGGAACAGGGAATGATGCTGAAAAGGGCGTTTTGGTTCTTTTCGCCGTAAAGTTGGGGTGTTATGATGTGAAGCTATCATAAAAACGGCGGTCTGATGATTTTGACCCGTCCAGCAATCATTCTTAACAGGTACAGCAACTCTTGTGTGACCGTTTTTCAATTCGCTTTCGATTGCTTATAGATGGTTCCGGCTTTGAAATCAAGGTCGAAATCGAAAAGGCATGAGGAAAAGCTGGGTTCAGCCCCAAAGGTTCATTTTATTACGGATAACTTCGGATAGGTTGGCCTCGGCTTCATCAATAACGCCTTAAACTCCTGCATCACCTCTGGCGCTTCCACCACCGTCCCATAATCATGCGTCGTCCACGAACCATCAGTCATATGCCGCAGCTCATGCACGTTGACGCAAAGGTGATTGGTGCAGAAAAACATGGTGAAGTCCGTCAGCTCGATGCTCTCGCACCAGCCCTTGCATCGGTTACACCGGACTCTTACCGGCGGCCCCATGTCAATCATAAAATTAGTTGCGATCAAGGAATTTTTTCTCGTAGCTTTTTTGGATTTCATCGAAGCCTAATGTCCCATAAAGGTCGTAGGTGGTTTTGAAGCTCTTGTGACGGACCAGCCCTTGCACGGTCTCGATATCCATGCCGGCCTGCCGACCTTTGCCGATGAAGGATATTCGGTTTCGCTCCCAGTCGATCTTGTCGATAAGGAGCCGAGCCACTTCCTCCCGGCGCAAGCCGCAATGGACCATCAATCGGATGATGATTCGCTCCCGAAGGGTTTCGCAGTTGAATATGAGTTTTCTAACTTCAGCGGGGGAAAGCGTGTACTGTGAGGCAGCCATATGCGATTCCTTTCTCATTTTTTCGATAAAATATTACTTCTTTTTGGCAGGAATGCAAGGAAAAAGCATTGCAGATTGGACACAAAAAAAGTGCACCACCCGGGAGAAGGGGTGGGGCGAATATCCTGCTATTTTACTACGGTCGGGTATAGACTGGTATCAATACTTTCCGGCAACTTCCACATGGCGCCGGTGGCGGGATCGACAATCAGCATGCCGAAAAACCCGCCAAAAATTATATTTCCGAGATACCCCCGGTTCGATACCTACAAAACCCCGCTAAAACCAAGGATATAAAGGCGCTCGGCTACGTTTTGGCATTTTTGAATCAAAAGTACCCCGGCTGGCGCCTTTTTAAAGTATGGCCATTGACACCAAACACATATTGGGCTACTTTGTGGCTCAAAGGAGAAAAAATTATGATTGCGACTCAAAAAACTGTTGTTCGCGCCCGGATTGACGGGCGAACCAAGAGTGAAGCCGAGGCCGTGCTTGCCTCTATCGGGCTTACCGTTTCCGATGCTTTCAGAATGATGATGATGCGGATAGCGGCGGAAAAGGCATTGCCCTTTGAACCGCTTATCCCCAACAAGGAAACCATCGAAGCAATGACAGCGGCCAGACGCGGCGAACTTATCACAGTTGGGAAGATTGACAACCTATTGGCGACGCTAAATGCGGACGATTAGGCATACCAGTCGTTTTAAACGTGATTATAAACGGGAAAAATCAGGGCGACACGGTAAAGTATTAGATACCGCCTTGAAAGAAGTTGTAACAGTTCTTTCCAGCGACTCCCCATTACCTCGAAATAAATTTGACCACCCGCTTTCCGGCGAATGGTCGGATTATCGGGATTGTCATATTAAACCAGATCTGATTCTCATATACCGCAAGCCCGACAACGAGCACCTTGATTTGGTCCGTCTTGGATCACATAGCGAAATAGGCTTGTGATTGAAAAAAATGAATACCCGATGTACGAACCCCGGTATCAATCCATCACACTAATTATTAGGTAAAATTTCGGATTCTGTGAGATTCTGACTTCAGGATCTATTTTTCCAGGAATAAATTCCATAAAGACAAGTGGCAAAATAAAACAGAAACAGAGCCGCCTGGGCGTGTGGGCCGCGGTTGAAATCGATAACGACCCAGCTGAGATTTGCGATGGTCCAAAAATAAAACCCGCTGACTTTGCAGCGGGCGTTGAGGATGGCTCCGATGATGCTGAGGGCGGTAACAACCCATTCAATCATATGGGCCTCCTTTATCGGAACAGATTGATTATCGTTCGAGCACCCAGCCCAATTGCAAATCCTGACGCGGCGGAAAGAAGACAAACGACAATGGCTCCTGTAGCGGTTGCTTTCTCATTCCACCCGTTGAAGGGGTGAGCTTTAAAAAACTCGATCATATAAGCAAAAATATTAAAGACATATCATAGGTTTTTGGAGATGGCAGTTTTTGAATTGATTTCTCAGGAATCGTATGACATTCAGATTATCAATCCGCTTCAGACCACCCTATGCGGTAACTGCCATTCATTTAAAAACTAACGACCGGCAGTTGCAGTCTGGGTCATTCTGTTGATATTTGTGGTTGAAAGACTGCGGCAAGCATGTTGCCGAGGGTGATCGGTTCGTAACGCAATTTGGGCCGCAGCGGCGGTAGGGAAGTTTTCACTGCTGGAAAAATGACAAGGGGCAAATGGATATGCACAGCAAGGCAATCGGGTATTTATTATGGATATTCGGCTTTATGGGGGCTCATCGGTTTTACTACGGCCGGCCGGTAAGCGGCACCCTCTATTTTTTCACGCTGGGGTTACTTTTCATCGGCTGGATTGTAGATCTTTTTTTAATTCCTTCCATGGATCGCGAGGCGAGCATCAAATACACCCCCGGGCCCAAGGATTATAACATTGCGTGGGTACTTCTGACCTTCCTCGGGTTACTCGGTATCCACCGATTTTATCTCGGAAAATGGTTCACCGGGGTCATTTACCTTTTGTCCGGCGGACTCTTTCTGGTGGGCATCGTTTACGATTACTGGACCTTGAATATTCAGATCGGGGAAGCGAATCAGGCCGTTTAAGTTCTACTCGTTCCGGACAGGCCGAAAATTCCTAAAAATCTTTTCGGCATCGATTTTCCTCGCCGGTCGCCGGCTTTTAGAAGATTATCGATGGGAGTCCACGCAGCCCCAATGCCGTTTAATGGCTGAAGGTTTTGAAAGAAGGCCAGCAGGCGGTTTTTACCAGAGCATTACAATCCAGCAGTTGTGTTAAGCGATAATCCTCATTCTTTCGGATAAACACAGAGCCCAGCTCAGGGGACATTAGGCACTTTGAATTGTTCTGTCTAATGCCGGAAAACACGTGCCAGCATAGCCTCGGTCAAGAGCCGCTTGTAGCATTCGCTATAGTCAGGATCAAAATTCACGATTCAAGAAGATGGCTGGACAGCGCCCTCATCACCTACGAAACGGGCCACGGAATCATTGCTACCGATCCGCAGAATATCATTTTACTGTAATTCATGCTTTTAAAAATTAAAGAGCGCTTCGTTTAAAAATGCGTTTCACACAGCATTGGCCATTGCCTCTTTCCTTTTCGGGAGTGTCGCAATCTTATTGAAAGCCACTGTCTGAGAGAGGGGTAACACAACCGCATAAAAAGGGAACCCCTTAGGACTGCCCAACAGTTTCCATATAAATATCAGGTCATCACGGATCTTCTGAATATCCGCCGTCTTCGAATCGGGAGAAAAGGATTACTGGTAATGTTGCCCATGACGACTGAAGCGTTGACCTTGAATTTAGAAGAGATCAAATTTGATCCTGAATTTTCCGGTGCCAACGGACACCCGGTGACCGTCACCTTTATTTCTGAAATTAAAATCATGCTGCTTTTCCCAAAACAGAAGAAGAAGGCAAATCTATATTTCGAGGGTAGCGGCCAGGAACGAAAGGCGATCGTTGACTGGACAGGGAGCCTGGAAGCCAAATAATGATTTCACCAAACTTAATGGATAGTTATGCTTAAGCAGGATGGGTTAAAAAAAACCTGAAATAGAACATTTTGGAATGCGTATAGGACCAAGCCGGAGATAGATTGCGGAAATGGACTATTGCGATTTTTCTGGCTGTGTGGCCTGGCGGATACAGTCTTGCTTGAAGCTAGGGAAAACCAAGAAGAAATGACCACTTGGAGCTGACCCCCACGGCAACTGAAAACGGCAATAGGAAAATTGACAGGCAAAACTGGATTCGGTTAAGGCTGGCTGAAAGACAAAAATGGCCGATTAATGAATGGACACTATGTAAAATAAGTAACAATATTTATGAAGAACAGGTAACAATATTTAAGAAATGTTTCATATAACAAAATTGCCAACTCTTGATAACACATTACAATACGTTGATAACAAACAGCTAATATTTTATCTTTAAATATTATGTGGTTCTGGCACACTTGTTGCTTTTCTGTTGATTGCTTTCGATAAACTATATCCAGCAGCCATATGTTTTATATCATTATGGGCCTTGCTCCGGACATACCAATGAAATTCAAAAACATAAGGAACCAGCTTGCCGTATTTTTCCAATCTTGGAGGAAGGAGGTGCCCCCAATTTTTTAAATGGAAAACTTGTCATGAACTGAAATAATCACATTTTGAGACAGTCTATTTAGGGAGAGCAGTGAAATGAAAAAATTATTATTGGTTTTTGGAGGATTGTTTTTATTATGTTTTATCTCCGCATCAGTGTATGCAACACCAGTGGATTTTGAGATCAATGCTGGTGGATTTGGCTATGAAACATCATGGGCCATCGATCAGTTAACAGGCGGGTCCTGGTCAGCGGGGATGGCCACAGGAACCATGGCATCGTACACCAATTACACTTTCAACTGGGATTTGAGTGCAGGTGATTACCTGCTTGAGATGGGGGATACCTTTGGAGATGGCTTGGATAATGGGGGGCATGTATATCTCGCAGTTGCTGGGAACGTTTTGCTCGATCAAGTGGGAAATGTATTCGGTAGCTATTATTCGTTTCCTTTCGAAGTGAACGGAAACAACCCAGTCCCCGAACCCTCAACCATGATTCTTCTCGGTTTTGGTTTAGTCGGGCTTGCCGGCGTTGCCAGAAAGAAAATGAAAAAATAATCCGGCAAAATATTTGAAACACCATGAGGCAGAGCCGTTCATTCGCTCTGCCTTTGTCATTCCACCTCGCTGAAAAATCATATGTTAAGGGCTGCTCAAAAGGATACTTCAACCGTCACTGTTTGAGAAATAAAAACAAACTCAATGGTTACAACATGTTATGGTGCGCCTAAAAACAGGCCAGTGCAATAATGTGGCTATCATTCTTTCTTGATATTAATGGGTTAAAAAGGAAGACTGGCAAACCTATTCCACGCTTTATTTGGTGCAGCCCACTCATCAGGTTGGGGTGTGGAGCGGGGAATCCAAAAAACTGTGATTGCTCATGGAGTTCACGGCTTTATATGAACTTTTAATATGAGAGAATAAAATCATGCTAAAAGGGCACCATTTTATTTAAACAGAAATCCCCACTTGAAAGGCGAGGGCAAAGCTGGTCTCCGCCGGGCATGTCCGTGAAGGCGGCTTACCGCTTTCCTTGAATTGGGTTGTCTGATCGTCCTCCCTATGGGGAAATTTTCTATCAGCTGCACCCATTGATGCGGTGGTTTATTATTCAAGCAGCAGTTTGGCGAGGTGTTCGCTCAAAAACATGATGGATTCGATATCCAGGTGTTCTGTTATCGTTTCGTCAAAAGCCAGTTTGATTTCCGCATCAAGCCCGGAACTGCTGTCACCGTCCCAGAAAAACAGCATTACCGGGATTCGGGGGAGGGGGGAAAAGCGAAAGGCCCGATCGGCCGACTGGTTTTCAGCTGTAACATTTTTGCCACCGATTCGAATGGCCGCAGCAGTCAGTTCCTCGGGACGGCCGGCGAAATGATCCTTCAGGGGCGCTTCCACATGGTTCCGCATGGACTTGATTTTGGAGACGGTATTTGGAAAATCCTGAAGGGACTTCCATCGCCCGGTGGGTGTTTTTGAACCGCCATGGGCCATGTGATTGAAGATAAAAACCTGTTCCCAGCGGCCGAGTTCCCTCCCGTCGGCGTGGCGGATGGACTCGGGACGAATGTGAATTGCGGAATCAAAATAGGGCAGAACCAGAACCGTCTCGCCGTTAATGACGGCCAGCTCACCGCCAATGCGCGCCGGGAGGTCCTTCAAGTCCATAGAGGCGGCCCGCTGTTTGGCCCAGAGAAGTGCATCGGCGGCCAGGTCGCGGCGAGTCCATTTGCCAGCCGCATGCTGAGCATCAAGTTCGGGTTGGCAACGCGTCAGGGTGTCTGCCGAGAGATGGGGGCAACCGGCGAGGGGCAGTTTTTGAGAGACGACCATACTGGCGAATGCCAAGCAGCTCGGGTAGCCGCAATCGCCGCAGTTGGTGCGCGGAAGGACCTTTGCATAAAGATCGACCACCGATAGGGCCATAAAATATCCTCCAATTTTTGGGTACTTGTAAAGATACCATAAAATATGCAAAAGCTGCCATACGAGAATAATACGTGATATTGGGTTGTTGCAAATTAAAAAGTTAAAAAGTATTTAAGCAGCTAACAGGTCAAATATTTTAGTTTTTTGGGTTTGTCGACTATTTCGGCATAACAAATCGAAAAACAACGGCTACAGGCGGAAAACCCGGAAACCGGGTTTTTCCATTGTTCCCTCAACAGAGATGATGAATGATGAAACTGCGCTTTCCGGAGTCTGAAATACGCAGCTTGGCCGCCCAGTACACCAGCGAGATGGGCGAGAGGGACAGAGGCCTTACTGAAATAATCACGCAAAAGGTGTTTCCTTCCTATGTGCAAAAGGGATTTCTCAGGAAAGATGAGTTCCTCACTGTGTGCTCGTGGAAGACATCACGCTCAAAACCTTTGTGTGAATCAAACGATGAGGACCTGATCTGGGAAATATCGGCTATCGCCAAAACAACGGCCTCAGAGCAATTGCGAATTCAGATCTGGACACTTCTTGCCGGCGTTAAATGGCCGACAGCGTCCGTCTTCCTCCATTTCGCCTTCCCGAACATGTACCCAATTATAGACTTCCGAGAGCTACAGTCTCTGAATATTGAGATGCCAACACAATATACATATCCGTTTTGGTCAGCTTATGCCGGCTTTTGCCGGATCCTTGCACTTAAAGCCGGCGTGAGCATGAGAGAACTCGATCAGGCTCTTTGGAAATATTCGGAGATTCGCCAAAAAAGATGAACTGCGAACAGCATGATGTTGCCCCGTCGCAACATTTTTGGGGGGATCAATATTCCAGAAAATCGGAGGGACCTTATGTGCGGACGCTTCGTTATATCCAGCTCATATGATTTTATTAAAAAATCATTCGCGATTGATTTTACGGATAGAGATATCACACCGAATTATAATGTCTGTCCGACACAACATATCCCGGCGGTACGTAATAAAAATGGTAAAAACATCCTGACGAAAATGCACTGGGGCCTGGTGCCCTCATGGGCAAAAGATAAATCAGCGGCGACGAGAATGATTAACGCCCGATCTGAAACCATTTCAGAGAAGCCGAGTTTTCGAAACGCTTTCAAGAAGCGGCGATGTTTAATTCCAGTAAATGGGTATTACGAATGGAAAGGGGATAAGGGGAATAAACAGCCATATTTCATTACGCCAACTACCGGGGTGCTGTTTGGCTTTGCCGGTTTATGGGAGCGCTGGACCGACAAAGAAGCCCCTGACAGTTCGCCATTTGATTCATGTACGATCGTAACAACAGCGGCAAGCATTGCCATAGAGCATATTCACACCAGAATGCCGTTGATACTGGACCCTCGGTATTATGATGCCTGGCTTAATCCCGAATTGGAGGATGTCGGCGAACTAAGGCGAATATTGCAAAGCGGCGCCGTTCAGGAAATGACATACTATCCGGTTTCAAAAGCCGTAAATCCGGTAAAAAACAATGGGCCGGAGCTGATTCAGAAAATCTCTATCCCACCTTTGTTTTGAAACCCCGAAAAGAGGGCTTATCCGGATAATGAAATAGATGGGACGAACATCGACAGTCAGAGCAGCCGAAGCCTTTCACTGGTGTTTGCGCCTTTTTTAGAAGACCAAGAAACTCAGCCCAGATATGCTCTACATTTTCAGTGTGATACCAGATTTCAATAATTTGGGTTTTAGCACGGAGGTAATCTATATGCCAATGGGGCCGATCTGATAGCTTCAAGTGGTGCCGGATACGGGCAACCAGTCCACCGGGACCAAAGGCACTCCCAACGTAGGCGTAATAACCGGAAGCGAAACGAAAAATTCCCAGCTTACCAATTCCCAGATCAACGGTCTGAGATGCGTACAAGATGAGGACATATGTTCCCTTGGCTTGTGGAAGTCGCAACTGATCAGGGTTTCGAGTTTGATCTATTTTTAAGACTTCCATCTGTTGCGTCATCCAATCTCATTCATCAACAAACCGTGAAACTTGGAATTATAACCCTCAACATCCCTAACCTTCATACCGGCAGCGGCCTTGTTGGCTTCTGCCGGTAATTTCGACTCTCTGCTCTATAAACGGTCGCCCGATAACTGAAAAAAATTTCATTGCGCACGCCTGCCGGAAGAACACGGAATGCTAAACCCCTGTGTCAAAGGCAAGGCAATGCCCGATGGCACCGGTGTCACCAACTGGATCCAGTGTGCGCTTAATGTGGGTGTCAATACCAGCAGGGGTATGATACGGCGTCTTAGCAACCGCTCCTCGTCAGCAAAAATGCGGATCAACTCTCTATAGGTGACCACTTCCGGGCCGCCGATATCAGAAAGTCTGACCATAAGTGGCCGTGTTGCACAAGCAACCGATCAGGTACCCTAAAACATTGGAAATAGCTATCGGCTGCGTCAGGGTATTGACCCATCTCGGAGTAATCATCCAAGGTAGCCGTTCAACCAAATAGCGTAGTATCTCAAACGACGCGCTGCCCGATCCAAGAATCATGGCGGCGCGTAGCAATGAGCTCTCATCCAGCACATCTCCCTGAACCAATATTACTCGCGGATTGCTGCCCCACGTCCGACACCAAGAGCCAAAAAACGAGGGATCAAGCGTCCGCCGACATATCCCGTTGCTCCTGTTACCAGCACATGGGCCTACGCCATTAAACAATTCCTTAGAATTACATGTGTTCTGAAAATTAACGGCCGATCGGTATCAAAGACCGATCAGCCGCTTGCAACCGACCATGCGCCGATGGTATTATCCTGGAATCGACACAGGTGCATATTTTCCAATGTATTCAATGGTTTCTTCGTATTTACCACGCATATTGATCGTGCCCTCCTCAATCTGTTTCTTGACCGGACTCCAATCCGAAGGGCATTCCGTTCGCAGCTGCTCAACCCTATCTGTCATCTCCTGCAATAAAATGTGCAAATCTTCCACATTTTGCAGAATACGTTCTTTTTCAGCACTGCCCAAACGATCCACTTTGCGTATCACATCGTAAAACTTTGCTTTCCAAGCGGTCATTTCGTTTTCCAGGCCTTTGCAATAGTCTTTCACGTCCATGGTAGCCTCCCTTTGTATGCGGTTAGATGATTTCCACCCGATCACGCATTCAATTCATTTGAACGGTGTTGCGGTGGATTCCAATAAGGTATAACGACCTTGGTTACCCAAACATGAAGAATACGATAGCAACGCGTGTTTGGAGCAAAATATAAAACATGGTGTCGTCAATTCAATAGCATTCGTTAAAATCGGATCGGAATGCAAAACAGACTGATTATCCCGATGCCCAGCGACCTATTCACGCAGGAAAAAAAATTACCGCCATGCGCTTTTGTGTTGCAAGCAAGCCGCTACCGTTGCATTCGTTTAGGCAAGCCGTTGCCATACCGGCCGATATGGTACATCGGGTTCAAATGATAATGGTTTTTGTCAATAATGATGCTCTCATCGTTTCGATTTAAAATCAATCTCAAATTGGAAACACCACAGGGCGATCGCATATCCTAGGTTGTTTTTTTCGGGACGCTGGATTGGGGTAATAACCGAAAGGCACCGGCATTGATCGACATGTAAAGGAATCCTTTCTTGGCATGCTCGGTTTCCCAATAGTTTGTCGAAAGGATCTCCGGTCCGTCGTTACTGATTTGAATCAGATTCATTTTCTTCTCCTATAATGTTTTTGCCTCGTAAGATCCTTGACACGATTCTGCGGACATTTTCGGGGGCGGTGGTGGATTAATAATCTTAAGCCTGACGATTCCTGAGATATCGACTCAAAAAACCTAAATATCAATCACATCATGAAACCTTTGATATGTCTGTAATATTACGGATAGGGCACATCTTAAAATGATAATGGGTCTTTATTTTTTGATTCCTATCCACTGCCCCATTTATACCCATGACCGATGGCTTGCATTATCAGCCTCCCGCCGCAGGCGATCGAAAGTTTTTTGATGCATGTTTTTCGGCTTGAACAGGATGGGTTTTGTCAAATCGGCGCTTGCTCCCAACCGATCCCTTATTTTCCAGGCTTTTCGCATAAGTCGGTCAAGCTCACTTTCCTGCTGGCTGGCGTATGCGAGGTCACAGCAGGGACGGCATAGAAAAAATTTCCCGGCGCCAACATCCGGAACCACGTCCACCCATATGCACCTCCAGTTTTTATCGAAATCATAAGGCAAATATAATCTTTTGCGAACCACCTTCTTGCATATGGTTTTAAAAATCGGATTGATAAACTGACTCGTTTGTTAAGATTCAAATAGTGTAACGCTTTTCACCCCGCCGCCATACCCCGCCCCCGAGTTTTTAATTTACCCCGCATATCCCGCCGTTTTTCGTCTCAACAGAATCTGAAAACCCCACCCCTTAATCCTGCGATTTCAAAGCAGGGATGGACAATAGCATCGCAGGCATTTACAAACAGGAAAAGCCCGAAAAGGCCATTTCGGGCTTTTAGGATGAACTTCGGTGTGAGTCCGGAAGCTCGGTACAACTTTTTTCGTTCCACACCTTCGGCATGTCTGTATAGAGTGGCGCCGAAAGATGAAAAATAGGTGCCGATTACGCCTTTCGGGCAAAGTTATTGTCGTTTTTGTGGCCCGGTCCGTGGTGACCGCCACCCTCATGCATCTGCAGACTGACCTGCCCCTTGAGAGGGTCCGTGGTTTTGAAGGTGAAGCGGCAAATGTTTATTTTGGCGTTTTCGATCATCTGATCGTTGGTCAGAAGGAAGATTTCCGGTTTTCGGGAAGAAACCGACGACCATCGCTTGACCGGGTCAACTGTTTGCTGTCCTTTCGCTACACCCTGCTGAGGCATGATGTGAACGCGGCGCTGGAAGCGGTCGGTCGGTTGGCTTTCTTCATCGGGATCGGCCGGGGAGGCGAGGGCTCGCACTGGATATCATGGAAGAATTCCGTCCGTTTCTGGCCGACCGATTGGCACTTTCTCTCATTAATCTTGGCCAGATTCGCGCAAAAGCTTCAAAATGATGGAGACCGGTGCGGTGGTAATGGATGACGAAACCCGGAAAAACCTGCTTACCGCTTATCAAAAGCGCAAGCAGGAAAAGATCATGCACCCCTATATCGATCAAGAAGGGCCACTCATTGTATGAATGGGCCTGCGCGAACCCCAAGCGGACAGCTTTTTTATATACGCCCCTATGTTTTTAGAAAATTACCCTTATACAAAAAGGAGGCTCGCAAAAATAGCCGTGAAAGGTGAGAAAAATAAGGATTTTGAAAGTGACGGTCCCCCCCCCCGCGCGGGGGCGTGGATTTAAACACAGGTATCTAAACAATCGCGGGAAGAGTGATCCAATATTACCCCTTCCATCAGCCATGCTTTTTCGTGTATGTTTCTGACAAAGGCCTAACCCGGCGAAGCTGGATTGTGGCGCGCGTGGTTAACGAACCTCTGAACCGAGTATTCTGCAGAATGAAAGAAATTGAAATATCCAAAGAGCCGATTGATCTCTATAAGCTATTGAAATTCGGAAATATGGTCGATAGCGGCGGCGAGGCGAAATATGTGATCTCTGAAGGGCGGGTTTTCGTTAATGGAACAATTGAAACCAGAAAACGGAAAAAAATCGTTTCGGGTGATGTGGTAGCATTTGGAAAAGAAAAAATTCTTGTGCAACTTAAACGCGAATAACCATCAGGTGGATTTAAGGAAGCTATGTGTCGGTTATCCCTTTTTGAAATCCGGCAATCGATCTCCGAATGCTATGAATTTACTTGGGCTTACATGCGACGAATTGACAGAGATGTTTCGCAGGCGCTATGGACGTGGCCTTTTTCATGCGGCGGCGGTGTACCGGGCGTTTTATCGTGACCCCTGCTTTGATATCGGCAAGCTGCCCGAGTTTGCGGCTTCCGGGGGGCTGGCCGAAGAGGTGGGGGCGGATTTGTCCATTCGGTTGCCGGAGGTTGTTCGGCAGGAGACATGCGAAAGGACGACCAAACTGGTGTTGCGCCTGGCCGATGGGTTGGAAATCGAATCGGTGGTGGTTCCCATGGCCAATCACACCAGCCTGTGCCTTTCCAGCCAGGCCGGCTGCCGTATGGGTTGCCGGTTTTGCCGGACGGGGCAAATGGGCTTTCAGCGCAATCTGAGGGCTGATGAGATCGTGGCACAGGTTTATGCGGTGAAAGTTTTGATGGGATTAAATGTGCGCAATGTGGTCTTTATGGGCATGGGGGAACCGCTGGATAATTTCGATGCGCTGATTCGGGCGATTCGTATCTTGGAGGATCAGCGGGGGTTGAACATCGCCAAACGCCATATGACGGTTTCCACGGTGGGCCTCGTCGAAGGCATTCGGAAACTGGCGGCGCAAAACTGGCCCCAGCTTAAACTGGCGGTCTCCCTGAACGCCCCCAATGATGACGTGCGAAACCGGCTGATGCCGATCAATCATCGCTTTCCGTTGTCCCAACTCAAATCGGTACTTCAGGACTATCCCCTGGCGCGGGGCAATGCCTTGTTTTTCGAATATGTGCTGATTAAGGGGCAAAACGACCAGCCCGCGCATGCCGGGCAGCTATCCGCGTATTTGAAGGGACTTCCGGCCAAGCTTAATTTGATTTTATTCAATCCCGGACCCAATCTACCCTACCTGGCGCCGACCCCCGAGGATGTGGCGCGTTTTCATTGCGCCCTTGTCGCAGAGGGTGTTTTTGTACGCTTGCGAAGCGCCAAAGGCGCTGATATTCGTGCCGCTTGCGGTCAGCTCGGCCGAGCCAATATATGACAATACAACTCGTATCATAGAGACGGCGTTAGTTGGTGAAACAATGAAAAAAACAAATATGCATAAGGCAATCAGCTCATGTGTCGGTGTTTTGATATCGATACTGCTGTTCTTTTCTTCCGGCATCAAGCTACCGCTTTTAGATGCCCGGACGGACGATTACTTTCGGGTCGCCATCAGCAAAGCCGGCATCGCTTATGCGACATGCCGGGTGATCAATGCCTCTGTTTCAATGTTAAAGGCGTCGAGTTTGCAACTGCAGCCCGCAGGGGTAGGTGTATCATTGGCGATAGGGCAAGCATTGGACCCGATTGATGACATGACAGAGCGGGTGTCCGATGTGATCATAACGGCGATCACGTCATTAGGGGTTCAGAAACTGGCATATGAAATCAGCGTATCCCTTGTACCCCCGATCATTTCCGTCTTTCTTTTCATCTGGTCGATTTTGCTATGGTTCGAGCATGAGAGATTACCCCCCCTTCGGCGAAATATCCTTCGGTTTTTGTTGCTTGTTGCCATTGCCCGCCTTTGTCTACCCATATCCGCTGCAGCAAATGCGTTCGTCCATACCCATTTCTTTGCGGAGCAGATATCTGCAGCCAATAAGGCGCTGGCACTCGGGACGGTTGAGATCGATAAATTAAAGGATTTCTCTCTTCCGGAAATTGCCGGCGTGCTTGGTACTATCGAGAATAGCACCTCATTTCTTAAACGAAAATCCGTTGAGTTTAAAAATGCCCTTGTCGCCGCGATTGAGAATGCGGGAGATATCATCGAAAATCTTCTCAAACTGACTTTTCTGTATGTCGGGATTTTTTTGATTCAAGTGGTGATGCTGCCGGTGCTGTCGTTTTGGCTTATGGCCAAAACAATTTCGACCCTTTTTCAGATAAATATTCCGTAACTGATAGGTAGCCAGGAGACAGAATCCAGAATTCAGAATAAAAACAACTGAAGGCAGCCGGATTAATATAGTTGAATGAAGATTCAGGTGGTTAGTGCATTATTCCGTATTCCTGAGTTGTTACAATATTCCGGTGATATTGCATCATTCAGGGGCATCTCATAAACAAAATGGCCAATAGGCACCCCCTGCCATGACGACTTTTACGGGAAGGCCGAGAATTCTTCAATCACTCTATATATCCCCGGCACGGTAAAGGTAGTATCCGCCGGGGATATGTTTACCCGAAGACCGAGGTTTTCGCCGTGGAAAAGAGGGAGGTATCCGGCTTTTTCGATTTCGACGACCTCGGCCTGTTTGAACCCGAGCGCGTCTCCCACTGTCACCTCGTGTGCATTACCGTCTCTGTCCCCGATATCGGAGGAATACGCGTACATCCCCGTTTTGGTGAATTACAACTGAACGGGTCTGATGAATGGATTCGGCTGTTAGCGGTTGGGATGGGGGCCCAATGTGTAATCACTGAATTGCTGTATGGAAGAGATGCGCCTGGCAGCAATTCAGCGTCCGCATCAGTTTGAGTCACTCGAGCTCAGCAGAACAACCATAGACTGTTTTATAACATTTTTTTGAAGCAAGTAGGGTTGTTTGCAGAGTCCCTTTTGTTTAAAAAGTCAAACAAAAATAATGTGAATGAAATTTATCTTGAGAATGTTTCGTCATCCTTTGTAGTATCAGACATGCGGGGCAAGGATAATCTTAATTTTACCCGTTATATTCGGCAGGAAAGCAAGATGCCGCCCCCTCTGAGGGGAAAAGTTTTAAAAGCACCGGTGTTCGAAGCTGTAAAATGGAGCGAACCAATGGAAACGATAAACGAAAACGCCATTATACCGGAAGCGGTCGCTCAGGCGGCGTCCTGGCTGAATCGGGCCAATGCGCTGCTGACGCATGAGGAAAAAGCAATTCAAAAGCAGATGAAGCGACTTTTAAGCCATCCGATGGATAAGGTGGTGTTGACCCGCCTGATCGATCAGAGCTTTCGGTCTCATTCCAACAGCCGGGTGGCGGATCAGGTCGAAGAGTTGCTGCGGCACTACGGCGCGCCCGATTTTTTTTCCCGCGTGGAAAAATTATTGATGCAGATGTTTCAGGGGCTGGGGCGCTTTTTCCCCGATCTTCTGGTGCCCAAAATGATTGACCGCATGCGCCATACCAGCAGCCGGGCGATTATTCCGGGAGAGCCCGATGCGCTGCATGCCCACCTGCAAAAAAGAAGCGCTCAGGGCATTCGAATGAACATCAACCACCTGGGCGAAGCCGTGTTGGGAGAGGCGGAAGCGAAGGAGCGGCTGGAGACCTACATTCGGGATCTGAAAGATCCGGCCATCGAGTATATCTCGATAAAAATCTCCACCATTTATTCACAGATCAGCTCTTTTGCGTTTGATCACGCCGTGGAAGTGTTGTCGAATCGTCTCGCCGTGCTGTACCGGGTGGCGAAAGAAAATTACTTTACCCGCCGCAACGGCGAGCGAGTCACCAAATTCGTCAATCTCGACATGGAAGAGTATCGCGATCTTTGGATCACCTACCGTGCCTTTACTCAAACGCTTTCGCGGGAAAAATTCAAAGACTATTCCGCCGGTATCGTTTTGCAGGCCTATTTGCCCGATTCTCTTCTCATTCAAAAGGAGATGACCGCGTGGGCCAGGGAGCGGGTGGCTGCGGGCGGCGCCCCGATCAAGCTTCGCATCGTCAAGGGTGCGAACATGGAAATGGAGCTGCTTGAAGCCTCGCTGTTCAACTGGCCGCAAGCCCCTTATGACAACAAGCTTGAAGTGGACGCCAACTATAAGCGAATGGTCTGCTATGGCATGCAGCCTGAGAACATCGGAGTGGTGAATCTGGGAATCGCCTCGCACAATCTTTTTGAGCTGGCGTACGCCGGTTGTCTGGCCAAGGCGTACCGGGTGGAAAAATACGTTTATTTTGAAATGCTGGAAGGCATGGCGGATCATGTCCGGAGGGCGCTATCCGAAGAGATGGCCGATGTGCTTCTGTATGCACCAGTGGCGGCCAGGGAAGAATTCATAAACGCCATCGCCTATCTGATTCGGCGGCTGGACGAGAATACGACGCCCGGGAACTTTCTTCGCTATGCGCCGGAGTTGACGGTTGAATCGGAAGAATGGGCGTATTTAAAAGAAAAATTTCTTCTTTCCTGTGACGCTATGGAGAAAGCCCGCCTCGGTCCCAACCGGACCCAGAATCGGCAACATGAAAGCGTTTTACTGATGGGAACCTTTTATGACAACAGGTTCACCAATGAGCCGGATACGGACTGGTCCCTTGCCGCCAACAGAAGATGGGCCGAGACGATTCGGCGTGAGTGGAAAAAGGAGAAACCTGATGTGCCGGTGGAGATTCCGATCGTGATTGGCGGGGAAGCGCGTGTTTCCGGTCGTCGAATGGTTGACTGTTTTGATCCGAACCAGTATCCGAATCAAATTCTGGTGGCCCGGTATGCAACAGCCACGGAAGAAGACATTGACGACGCCGTGAATGCGGCCCGGCTGGATCCGGACGGCTGGCGGAAAACGAGCCTTCGGCAACGTCATGAGATTCTTTCCCGGGTGGCCGCGCAGCTAAGAGCTGCAAGGGGGAATCTGATCGGGGCTGCGGCCGCCGACACCGGCAAGGTGTTTACGGAAAGCGATGTGGAGGTGTCGGAAGCTATAGATTTTGCAGAGTATTATCCTTTTTCTGCCAAAGCCTTTGATGCCATCGGGTCGGTTTCGGCACGGGGAAAAGGGGTGGGCGTGGTGATCGCTCCTTGGAATTTTCCGGTGGCGATTCCCTGCGGTGGAATTGCCGTCGCGCTGGCTGCCGGCAACACTGTCATTTTTAAACCGGCCTCCGATGCGGTGCTGACGGCCTGGGAACTTTGCAACTGTTTCTGGCGGGCCGGCGTCAGCAGAAACGTACTGCAATTTGTGCCTTGCAACGGCAGTGCTGTTGGCGCCCGTTTAACCGGGCATGTCAATGTTGATTTCGTCATTTTAACGGGCGGCACGGATACGGGGCTTTGCATGTTGGAGAAGACGCCGGGCCTGTATCTGGCCGCTGAAACCGGCGGCAAGAACGCAACCATCGTAACGGATATGGCGGACCGGGATCAGGCCATCAAAAACGTGATCTATTCGGCGTTTGGAAACGGCGGCCAGAAATGCAGCGCCACCTCTCTGTTGATTCTGGAAAAACCGGTTTATGACGATGCTCACTTCAAGGAGCAGCTCGTGGATGCGGCCAAAAGTCTTCATGTGGGCACGGCGTGGGAGTTTCAGAATAAAGTCGGACCGCTGATTCGTCCGCCCGCCGGTGATCTGGCCCGGGCGCTGGCAACGCCGGCTCCGGGAGAATCCTGGGCGCTGGCGCCGACCTGTATCAACGGAAATCCCCGTTTGTGGACACCGGGCATCAAATACGGCGTGCGGCCCGGCAGCTTCATGCATAGGACCGAGCTTTTCGGCCCGGTGCTGGGGGTGATGTGCGCAGAAGATCTGAATCACGCCCTATCGCTGGTAAACGCTACCGGTTATGGGCTTACGTCTGGCATTGAAAGCCTGGACCAGCGGGAGCAGGCGGCATGGAAGGCGCAGATTCAGGCCGGAAACCTCTATATCAACCGGGGCACCACCGGCGCCATCACGCTGCGCCAGCCCTTCGGGGGAATGGGAAAATCCGCCCTCGGGCCGGGACTCAAAGCCGGCGGGCCGGATTATGTGGCGCAGTTCATGGACTTTGAGGACCTTCACTATCCGAATGTCGGCGTTATGCAAAAGGAAAGCGAGCTGCTGAAACTGGCTGATGCCTGGCAGCTGAAGGTGCGTTGGGGAAAAATGCCGAAGTTCCAGGAGGACATTTTGAAGGCGGCAAGCGCCGTGAGAAGTTATTTATTTCATATGGAAGCTCATTTCTCAAAAGAATTGGATTATTTTCACCTGCGTGGGCAGGATAATATCCTTCGGTATTTGCCGGTGGGAAAACTGCTCATTCGCCTTCATCCGTCGGATTCTCTCTTTGAGGTGTTGGCCAGAATCGCTGCTGTTCAAATTTCCGGTTGCGCCGGTATCGTCAGTGCGCCGCCGGACATGCCCGGTGAGGTAATGGAATTTCTCGAGACCGCCGACGGCAAGATTCTGTTGGAAGATACCCCCGTAGTGACCCAGCATGACGGCTCACTGATCGACTTGATGCCGCAGATTCATCGCATTCGCTATGCCGCGCCGAACCGGGTGCCGAAAGAAGTCTTTGCCGCGGCCGCCCGAACCGGATTCTATATCGCCCGGGCGCCGGTCCTGATGGAAGGGCGCATCGAACTTCTCCACTACTTGAGACAGCAAAGCATCTGTTGTAATTATCATCGCTACGGCAATTTGGGAGAGCGAGGATTGAGCCAAGCGGCATTGAAATCGGCTCAGCATGTTCCAAAAAAGTCTGCTTAACAAGGAGACGCCGGAAGCGAAACGTTTTCAGTAATAGTACCAGATACTGCCGTAATCCGTGATAGTTTCACCGATTGTCGCAAGCCGTTTCAGGTATTCCAATATGGGGACATCAACGCCTACATACGGCTTTCGGCGAGCGATCATTTTCTCCCACGGGTGGAATTCATAAACACGGGATCCATCCGGTAAAATCGAGATTATGTCCCGGTGCTGAAATGCGCGGACGTAGTTTTTCCCCAGGCCCGGCACGTTATAGACCGCTTCGTCGGTTCTGCGCGTGCCGGGCAGAAGTCTTGCTTCCTCTTTCTGCTCCTGAAGGATTCGGGCGAGCGGAACCCGGTATGCCGCGGTTTCCTCTTTGCCCTTGGGCACGAAGGTGTAATAAGGATCCACGCCGCAACGGCGCAGAAGCATGCGAAGACAGGCGGCTTCGAAGCGGCGGGAAACAAAAAAGGTGTAAACATGTTGATTATAGATACCGATACCCTCTCGTCGCAAGCGGTCCACAGCCGTCACGAATTCCGGCGTGACTTCGTAAGGGTGTTCCACATGGGTGACCAACGCGACTTCTCGAACGCCCGGTTTTCGGAAGGAGCCCAGGAGTGCTGCCAGATCCTTTGTGATCCGCATCGGCAAGGTGACAGGTGTCCGGCTGCCGATACGGATGAAATCCACGCTTTTGATGCCGGCAATACGGGAAAGGATATTATGTAATTTGTCGTCGGACATTACGAGGGGATCTCCGCCCGTTACCAGTACTTCCCGAATGGCGGGATGCTGCTCGATATAGGTGTATGCCTTTTCCAGTGTCTTTGGGTGAGCCATGGCCGTGGGCGCCATGGCTTCGTCGATTTCCCAGTTTCTCTGGCAGTACACACAGATTTGCGGGCAGGTGTTGAACGGCTTTAAAATGGCGATGGCCGGGTAACGGCGGGTCACGAGATCGACCGGAGAGGTATCGCGTTCCAGCATAAAATCGAAGGTTTTGGCCCTATCGAGACGTCCGGCGCCCATTTCCGACACATAGCTTTTCGGGGGAAGCACCTGCGCCCGTACGGCCCGGTCCCGGCCCCATCGGTCGTTACCGATATCATCGATATCGTCCATGAGGGAGAGGTAATAGGGGGTGATTCCGAAGGGGATTCCCAAGTCCCTGGCTTGGGCCACGTTTCGATTTTCCTCCTCGGAAAGCATTACCATTCGGGATAGGAGCCCCGGCTCTTTGACCACATGGTTGGCCTGCCAGGTCCAGTTTTCCCAATCAGCGGGGAGGGCATTCAGGGCACTTAAAATGGCACTGCGTCTTATTTCTCGCCTGTTAACGGCTTCTTCCGAAAGACCGTCCTCATATCGGTCCATCAGGGAAGTGACTCTTTCCCACATTCGGTCCAGGTCATCAGAGCGGGCGAGTGCGGCCTTTCTGCCTTTCATCTTTTCCGTTATGTCCACATCGGTGGGTGTCATGGCGCCGGCGCGGCCCTGAATGCCCCGGACAATGTGAATCATTTCAGCGAAGAAACCCGGCAACAGATCTGTGCGGGGTACGCCCCTGGCAATGTCCCATATGGCCTGCGCGACGCTGAAACCGGCTTTTTTGTCCGAATTTCCTTTTAAAACGCCGCGAAATGCACGAGCGCAATCCCGGACGATAAGCCGTTCGTCAAAAGGCACTTTTCGGGATTCCGAAAACGCTTCAAACTGAATGCTGGACACCTTGTTGAAAAGTTTGCGGCGCACATTACCCAGTGAGCTCGTATTTCGTATCAGGTCCAGAAGCGGCGCCGCTTCGTTGATAAAAATCTCTAACGTATAATCGTTGTCGTTCATTTTATACCCTCCTTCGTTTGAATCCGGCAGGCCCGTTCATGGATTATCAAGATGGCGGATCGGGGTGGCCAAAGGCCTCTATGCAATGTTATACACCCAAGTACTTACATCTTTCACGCGAGGTAATATGGGTTCTATCTTCTTCCCACTCCCTGATTTTTAACGCCATAAAATTTTCATAGAGCCGTGCGCCCAGAACTGTTTTTAGGAATTCGCTCTTTTCAGCTTCCACCAGCGCTTCAAAAAAGCTGCGGGGTAAAAACCGCTCGTCCCAAACCTTGATACCATAATCGCATTTATAAGTGCTCCCCTTGTCGGGTTCTCCACAGGGCAACTTTTCCCGAATCCCCTGCATTCCCATAGCCAGGAGGGTTGCCATTTGCAGATACACATTGCCGGCTGGATCGGGGCTGCGCAGCTCAATCCGAGTGCCTTCCATGGAGGCGGTATAAGGAATTCGCAGCATGGAGCTTCGATTTCTAAAACCCCAGCCTCTTATGATGGGTGCCTCCCTTTCTACGACGTAGGCTTTATAAGAGTTTACCGTAGAGGCCATTACCAGGGAAGTTTCCCGTGCATATCTGAGAATCCCGCCGATGAAGTGTTTGGCGAGGTTACTCAAATTTTGCGCTTCATCGCTATTGTAGAAAAGATTGTGGCCCTGTTCGTCCTGAACGGAAATATGGATATGAAAAGCATTCCGGTTTTGACCCTTGAACGGCTTGGGCATAAAGGTGATATAGTAGCCGTATTCCTCGGCGACTTTTTGGGCGACATAGGTAAAAAGGAGCGTTCTGTCAGCCGCCTCTATAACATCCGTGCATTCCAGATTGATCTCATGTTGGGATTGACTGACTTCATGGTGCGATTTTTCGAATTCAATTCCGCACTCCGACAAAACCTCGGCAATCCGCTGGCGAACAAATTCACCCTTATCGTGTGGTGTGGAGTGGAAATAACCAGCCTTGTCCGAGTGCACCTGCCCGTCAAATCCGTTTTTTTCCGTCAGAGCGAGCTCATCGCCGTTCAGTAAAAAAAATTCATGCTCGGGTCCCACAATAAATCTGAATCCGAATTCGGATTCGGCCGTCTGCACGATGTGTTGCAATACATGCCGCGGATCCGTAGCCGCCGCGCCGCCTTGTTCATTGTTAATATTCCCGACGAAAAAAGCGATGGTTTTGTTGTTTAGTTTCACCTTTTTTAACGTCGACAGGTCAGGGGAAAGCAATCGATCGCTGTGTTCAATGGTTGCATGGCCGGCTATTGAGCTGCCGTCAAAGCCGACACCGCTTTCAATCACGTTGCCTAATTTGTTTTTATTAACCGACAAGTTCATCAGCTTACCGTTCAAATCCGTAAAGAAAATCTTTACATGATCTACATTCTCAAGCTGATTCGCAATTTTTTCCATTATTCCATTATCCTCCGTGGTGATTTAGGAAATCTACAGATAATCCCAAGATCACGCAGCCGGCGCAGATGCGACGGATTTGGCCAGCGTTAGATATAACGCAATGTTATTATTTATATAAAAAGCCACAATTCGGATGCCCCCGCATAAAATGCAATATGAATACAACGCCCAAGCCGTGAATGAGGGCAAAAGACGACCAAACCCGGAGAAACTAGGCGGATACTAAATAGGCCGCGATACCGTGGGGTCAGGCGGAATGCAAAAAATGGGACTTTACGAAGTCGTTATTTTCTCACACGATGGGCACGTTAACATATTTTACCCTTGCATTCAACCGTGCGCAAAATCCCTTGCGCAAAAGCCCATCGGGGATGTGAATCATTATATTTGGTTGAAAAACGAAAAAAGGCGGAGCCGATCGCTCTGCCTTTCTATGGGCACGAAAAAGCGTGTATTCTTGGAAAATGTCGTTGGCTGCCAAGCAGTCCAGCCGTTCAGCTTCCGGCTTCGCCGGATTAGGTTGGATGAATTATTGAATAATTACAATAAATTATGGCGGAAGCGCATGGGAATCGAACCCACCCGCTAACTCAATTTTTCTTAAATATTTCAATATGAATTTTATGCTGTTTGTAACAGTTACGGCCGAGATCGTTGGGACTGTTGCGTTTGTTTTGGGTTACCATACAGTTGCGGCCCTATTCACGCCATATTGCGCAGACAAATTTTTCAGCTTCTTCTCGGTTACTGAATCTCTTTCCATCAAAATCTTTGCTGACAAATGTTCGTTCGTTTTTCCCGTTGATGTTTTCCCGGAAAGATACTGTCCACCATTCCGGCTCAACGTCTTTCCGTTTATGGATTGAGGGTTTTCTTATTGGTGAATACCCGGTCCTGTTTACGGAATCGTACTGTATTTTGACGTTGAGTTCTGGTTTTATGGTTTTATTTTTCCAATGGTGCGCGGCGTGATGATGTTTTTGCATTAAGACGAGATTCGTAATATCGTCGTTTGTTGGGTCATAATCAAGATGGTGAATTACATAGCCCTTTGGTATGCTTTCAAAGCATGGGTTTCCGGTCAACCAAACATAGTTTGCGAATGGTATAGTACGGGTACCATTAAGGCTCTCGGATAGAACGGCAAACCACCTTCCGTTTTTAAATACCTTTTCAACCAGTTTAAAATCACCTATCATTCTCAACCCTTTCCAGCTTAACCACCTTCCCCCGCTCCATCAATTCTCGTTTCCGGGCAACTTCCATCTTGGCATATTTCCGGACGGATTCAAGTCTGGCATGGTCGGTGATCTGTTGCAGGTCTGAAACTGACAGGCCCTTTTCGTTTATATACTGGCTGCATGACGAATGTTTCAGGCCGGAATAGAGGTCGATTGATTCCCCAACCTCGCGGCAAGCTTTGTGCCAGATCAAATTCAAGGCGTCGTTGGTGTACCGCTTGCCGGCGGATCGTGACCTTGAATTGACGAACATGAATTGGCTGACCACCGTTCGCTCAATCCCCGAGAAATACCGTACAAACTCAGAATGGGCCGGGATGATATGCTCGACGCCGGTTTTAGTCCGTTCAACAATTTGGCGAGCGCTTTCTGATCGACGGATAATAAAGACTCCATTTTCACGGTCCCAATCTTCCCATTTTAAAACGCACGCCTCAGCGGGCCGTCTAAGGTGATATTTAAGCCACAAAAATATAGGCTGATGTTCTTCCGGTATAGCATCAATGATCGCCATCTGCCGCTCCTCCGGCAACCATGTGATGCTTGGTTCCTGAATCTGATACAGGCGCTTTTCGGGAAAGGCCGGAACTTCTGGGATGCGGCGTGACTTCCATGCGTATTTAAGGCAAGCATGGAGGCAATACATCACATTCAGCTTGCCTTTCCCGGTCCGGTTGATCGAGTTCAACAGCATCACCAGAACGTCAAACTGGATTTCATGAAGTTGAAAATTGTTTTTCCGGAAAAACGGCTCCAAGTGATTCCGGATTGAATTTTTGTAGTCCTTGACGGTAGCCGGTGTGAGTGTTGGCCGGACGGCATTTAGCCATTCGGTCAGGTACGGGATAACGTCCGTAAATTGTTCGCCGGTGAATTTTTCAATCCGGAACACACCGGCTTCCTGGTCAGCCTGCATGGTCGCCAACAGCTTACCGGCAATCTTTTTGTGGTACATCCTTTCCCCGCGATACCGGGAAATGAAAAACGATTTCTTGCGCTTGGCATCATACCACTTGACGAACCACCACCCCGAATCTTTCCTGAAATGGATTGATCCTTTCATGCACACCCCCTCGGTTATGTGGGGATGGTACATTGTATGGTGGGGCTGGTTCAACATTTTATTTTTCAATCCCAAGGGCGCGTTTGCACAAGGCCAAAATATGTTCAGGCGCCGCCGCGACCATTCCGTTCTGGATGCCAAGGTCCATCCATGTGCTGATGACCTTAAGCGCGGATTCCATTTGTTCGTATCGGTATTCCCGGCAGTCGCAGGCGTAATGGTGGGTAACGCATCTCTCAGCACGGTTTTTTGATGTCATATCCGCACCGCCTTGGTGGGTACCGGCGCAGAGTGCCCCCGGAACGAGTTAAGCCGGTAATACTGGTTTAAGTACGCTTGGAGTCGCTCCAGCTCCGGGCGCGTCATCTCCTCGCGCGCTTTCCCGAAATAGTCCTTCAGCTCCGAATTGATTTTCAGCGGCTTGTATCGATTGTTTCGGGCATACGCTTTGACATGCCGGTCGATCTGTTTGCGGAGCGCCTCCTCCTTTTCGCGCTCGGTTTGGATTGGGATCACCGGGGCAATGGAAGGTACTGGCCCTAGAAATTTTCCCCTACTTCCTGTGAGACTGGAGGCTATAGGCGTGATACCACCCGGCGCCATCGGACCGAACTCGTCGCCTCCAAACAAACCGAGTTGTTTTGCGCGAGGTTCATGCTCCAATTTTGGCTTTATGAAAGGTGCCTGCTCTCGCTCGATCTTTTTCACGATTTCCAGGAATAGCGGATCATCCGGGCAAAAAATGTGAGCGATCTGGTTTTCGTAGGGGCCTGCGTTTGGGTCCACCCTGACGGCCCGGGCTACCATTTGTTCTATCCAGGGGGTTGAGCGGATGCGGGTGAGGCAAATCAGGTGCGATATGGCCGGAACATCGAGCCCTTCATACGCCATTGCAATTGTAACCAGGCAGTCGCATCGCGTGTATTTGAATTTATGGATAGCTTTTTTTGCCTCGGCGCTTTCGTGACTGGTGGCAATTTCGCATTCAATGCCGTGGCCACGGAGAGTTTTAACGGTCTCTCTGGCATGGCTGATATCGGCGGTGACAATCAGGCATTTCGAATCCGTCAGCGCCATGGTGTTTTGCCAGTGGGATATTCCTGAAGACAACAACTCTTTTGAATAATCCGTTGCCAGAGCGGTGTAAATCGCTGCCGAAGCGTCTTTCCGGTTCGTCTTCGACAAGTCCCGCTTGATCCGGTTCCCACTGTTATCCATCCACTCGACCGCGCCATCGTGCATGTTAAAATGGATGGGGAGGATGGCCTGTTCTGCCAGGGCGTCGGCGCGGGTGTATTCGATTACGGCTGTATCTGACCCGGTCGATAGATCCGGTGTCAGGCCGGCGCGGTTGGTCGCATAATCAATAAAGGCGATTTGTTTGCCATCCCCTCTTTCGAGAGTCCCAGTCATGAGCACCGCAAATTTGGCACTTTCAACCAATGGCGCTATGGCCTTTGTCCATACCCCATCCGCTTCGCAATGGTGAAATTCATCGAGAATGAGGA
Organism: Desulfobacterales bacterium; assembly: GCA_034003325.1. NCBI lineage: Bacteria > Pseudomonadati > Thermodesulfobacteriota > Desulfobacteria > Desulfobacterales > Desulfobacterales bacterium. The sequence goes on along the minus strand of JAVEYW010000025.1, from coordinate 8,072 downwards.
TATATCGGCGGCGCCCGAAATCATTCAGAACGGTTTTCCCGGTATCCACCCCGAGGGCCTGGTAGGTTGTTATAAAGCCGTGAGTTCCCCGACAGGGGTTTGCATCGTTCGTCGCCGCCCGGATCGTAAACCGATGTCCGAGCATGCTCCGAAATTTTGGATCCAAAAAACCGCGCTCCCCTTGGTCCTGGAGTGCTTGACGGGGGACCACCCAGCACAGTGCGTCGGCCATGCCTGCGGCAATCAGTCGGCACGCCTCGATCGGTATTAGGCTCTTCCCGCCGCCTGGGGTAGCTTTCAGGATTGCACGGCGGATTGGTGAACCTGATATAATCCGGGTGATGATGTCGCTAAACTCTGCTTGATGCTTCCTCAGCATTTTTTCACACCTTGTTATTAAAAATTCCGCCGGTCTGCCGCGCTTCTTGTCGGCAATCGAACGCCATATGGAAGGCCCTTTGGAATCGAGCGCGGCTTGGTGTTCTTGGCCGGACCGGCGATTGAGCGGCCTCAGGTCGATCCCTCCGGGTGTTGGCTGGCTGGTATTATATCTTTACTCTCGGCACTGGCTTGTCTTCTGGCCGAAGGTATTTCTCGTACATGTCCCGCCATTCGTGGCAACCTATACCCCACTTCTTGATTTGAACCGGGTGTTTTGGGTGACGGCACCACTTTACGCAGCCTTTCCACCCGAAATAATGACATGTCCCGCAAACTGCATCTGCCAAGGCCTTATTCCTTTCACTGCACCGTCACCTCGCCCTTAGAAAACCTGACCACATGATCCGCCATGGCAACGCACTCCGGCCTATGTGAGATAAAAAAGCAGGTATTGAATCCGCCGGATGACATGAAGGCCTGATACATCCTGATGAAGTTCTGTGCATTCTCGGCGTCAAGCTGACCATCTTCCTCATCTGCCATTGAGGATGTGAAAGAGCGCCCGGAGCGCTCCTTGGCAATCAGGGTCATCGCCAGCCGCAACGCCTTGAGGCTCCACACCTTCTCCCCGCCGGAAAGATTCTCCAGCGGCGTCTCGGTACCGTCCTCTCGGATCACCATAATATCGAGGACCTCACTGCCGGTTTCCGGGTCCTGGGTGATAAACCGGACGGACTGAGACGGGCCGAACGTCTTTGCCAGGATATCGTTGGCATACCCGGAAATGGAGGGTGCAACCGAATCTATCTCTAGGGCCCGGAGGCCATCCTTCGAGCAAGCGTGTTGCAGGTAGCGCCATTCGGCCTGTTCGTTCGTCATGGCGATTTTTTGCGTTTGGAGGCCAGCCACTTCTTTTTTCGCCGTATCGAGGCTTTTTATATCCCGTTCGATCGCGGCCTTTTCGACCAGGAGGTCAGTCAAAAACTTTTGTTTCGATTCGATGGCCTGCCGGAACATTTCGGCGTTGCTCTCTGCCTTGGCAAGCTTTTGCGCCACGTCCCCGAGTGAGCTTGCCAGCGCCTCTATCTTCCTGGTTATTCCGGAGAGCCGATCGGTTTTTTCGGTTTTCGTTCTCTGATGGTCATTGGTGGTCCGGGATATTTCAGCCTCTATTTCTGTAACCTCAGAATGAAGCTTCGCAATGTTGCGTTCGGCCATGCGTAGCCTCGGCGCTTTATCGGCGGTCGATTTCAGGGCAGCAATCAGACCGCCCAGGTGTCGTTCCTCTTTTTCAAGCTGAAACACTTGGTCTGACATCTCTTTCAGCTTCGCGCCGGCGGTGGACTTTTGCCGGCCAAGCTCCAGGGTGATACCGGTGATCTCGGCTGCCTCTTTGGCGATTCTGTCTTTGAGTTCCGACAGTTTACCCTCAAGCCCAGGGAGGGAATCTTTTGCTGCGAGGGCGCGAACGATGAACGAACAGGTGGAGCTTTGGCATGCCGGATCACGCCGGGCCAAATCTGCGCTATCACGTTTGCTGACGATTATTTCCTGTTCAAGCTGAGCGATATCCGGATTGCTGTCGAGCCGCTCAAGCATATTGATATGCTTCAGGTGCTCCAGGGCGTAATATTTGGCATCGGTTTGTGCTGCGGCTTGTTCCTGCCGTGCAGTTGTCAATTGAGTCCGTACCTGAGACAACCTTTCCTCTGCTTCAACCGTTTGTTTTTCCGCCTTGATGATGGAATCCTTTTCGGCAAACAGCTTATTTTCGAAGTCGAATTCGAGGCGTGTCCTGGCGAGCTTTTTATTTATAACGAAAAGCTGTTGTTCGTTCCGATTGCATTCGACCGTTATTTCGGCCTCGATGCGATCGGCTTCCGCTTTCATATCGGCAATACGCTTCTTGGTTGCATTTTCCGCTGCGGCCTGGTCGCGAAGGGTAGCCACTTCTTTTTCGACATCCCTTAGACAGCCCGTGGTTCGGTCGATTTCTGACTTGATGATTTCGCACTCAACGGCTTTCTTCGAATATTGATCCGCCGACTTGGTGAGTTCGTTGACCGTATCTGTTACCCGGTCGATGTCGCGGGTTACTGTTTGAATGTTTCCGGCCAGCAGGTTTGCAGCGGCTTTCGCCGTCTCCTCGTATTCGATGAGTTTATCCAGCCGGAGGAACTCGGAAAACAGTTTCTTGAGTTCGCCGGTCGTCAAATCGGAGAGCTTTTGGCCGCCCTGAGCTGCAAAGACTGAGTTGAAAAAAAGCGCCGGGGAACCGAACAGGTTTTCAATGTACTGGTCATAATTCTTGACCTTGCCGTCTACTTGGGGCTCATCGTTTTTCCAGATAAACCCTTCTTGTTTGCCGAATTGTGCATCCACCTTGACGAGGGTGCGGTAGGTGTCGCCCTGGTGGATAAAGGACAATTCTTTGGAGCTGTCCCGAAGGAAGCAATGATTTTGAAGTGCGCCGGACCGCGAGGCAAGGGCGCGATACGGGTGGCAGTTATCGAGAATACTCGTTTTGCCGTGACCATTTGGCCCGGAGAATGCGACCAGGCCGGAAAGGCCGGCAAAGTCCAACTCTATTTCGTCAAGGCCGAGGCCTTTCTTAATTCCCAAGAACCCTTTTAGTTTCAGCTTTGTGATTTGCATTTTTCCCCCTCAATTTGCCAGCCCAATAGTCTTGATGATTTGTTCCGACGGCGTGGATTCCAGTTGATCGGCCTTTGCAAGGATGGATTCTGATACCGGCTCACCTTTAATCGTGGCCATTTCCAAAATCTTTTCCCGAAGGGTGCGGAGTTTCAAGAGCCGCTCGGACCGGACGGTTTCGCGCGGCACCCGGATGATTCGGATATCGACATCGGCGGCGCCGGTTGTGCCGAATAAATCAAGCAGGTTTTGCCGGTCGATCTTTTCCGCTTCCTCCTGCCATACCTTTAATTCAACCCGGACAACGGCGCCCTTCAATTCCCCGGGGATGTACTGAGAGGGAACGGTATCGAGGTCTGTTATATCCGTTCCGTCTTTGGTGTAATCAGCTTCTATCTTGAGTAGCAGGCGGGTCGGGGTGTTGACAGGCCGGCTACGTGCCAGCTCTTTCCGGTTCTCGCTGATCTCATGGTAGAAGAAACCATGTTCTCCTATCTCGCCGAAGTCCTTCCTGTAGATGGAGCCTGAGTAAAAAATATTGTATCCGATCTTCTGACGGAGATGAATATGCCCTAAACAGCACACATCGGCCTGTGCGAGTTCGATCTGAGCCCGGTTCATTTCGATATCAACGCCTACCAACTGCCGGGTTTCGGAAACAAACGCGCCTCCTACCGAAAAATGCCCGACCATGATATGGGGGCAGGGAAACGCGGCCGCCCGGGCGCCGAAACCAGCAAACAGCCCGGACATGGCTTGAGCAATCTGCTCGTTTGATTCAGCGATTCCGGCATCGGTCTTAAAAAACTGCTTCGTTGGAGTCGGCACCATGGAGAGAACCGCTTTAATTCCTTGACCGGCGGCCGGCGCCGATTCCCAATGATTCGTTGTGGTCAAATAGATTTGCTCGGGCCTGGAAGAAACGATCACATCGAATGTCGCCCTGATGTGGGAAAGAACCTCCGCAGCCATGCCGTCGTGACTCGGGGTGCCAATTAAGACGGCAACAGGCGCAACATCGGCCAGGCGAGAGATGACCTCAAAAACAAGCTTCGCTGATTGAGAGTCGAGCCGGACATCGCGGGAGTCAAAGATATCCCCTGCTATTAGGATAAGGTCCGGGCGCTCTTCCCGGGCGTTGAGAGCCATATACATGAGGCACTTCCTGCATTCGTCGTAATCCTTGTCGCGGACGTGCCAATCTGATGTGTGAAGGGCCTTAAGCATGCGCCACCTCCTCCTTTACCGGCAACCCTTCCACCTTGTCATAGAAAGCCAGCCGGTAAGCGGCTGTAAGCCCCTCTATCGTTTTCCCCGGTTTCAATAATTCCTCTACGGTGTAATTTTTCCGGGCAATCATATCCCGCAGCAACTGGCATTGCGTCTCGAAATCAAACCCCTCGAACAGCTCCCGGTTGCTCGGCGGATCACCAAACGGACATTCCGGGTCTGCAGCCGGATCAGCGCATGACGCCCCGGTCAGATCGTCATTGCCGGGAATATCGATCGGGTGTTCTTCCGGAGCTGGAAGCTGTTGAGCCGGAGAAGCCGCTGGCGGGCCGTAAATGCCAAGGGCCTGATGAATGGCTGCGGTTTGAGCGATGCGACGGATTTCCGGATCGCTGTAATCAATGCGAAGGCGATAGCGCAACATGACGAACGGTTTTGACAACTCCTGGATCGAGTATTCAGATTTGAGGCTGAACATGGCCCGGATCACCCGGTTGCGCGCGCCGGTCTCGGCCAGTTGGAGCATGAATTTACGCTTCTGCCTAAAGTCTCGATCGATCAAATAATCCCGGTTTTCTTTTTTTGCATGTTGGGCGGCAATCTCTTCTCTGACTATCGCCATATCAATATTATAAGAACCGACATATTGGATCAGTCGGCCATCGGCTTTCCGGATGCCGCCAACGGCCTTGTAGGTGCAGTATTTGCCGTGTTCGAGTTCCATGTACTTGCTGGCGGCCTCATTCCATTCGATGCCGCCGCACTGGGCGATTTTGGCGAGAGCGACAGAGGACAGGCGTTTGCCGGTCGTTCCTTTATAAACATCCTTATCGTTATCGTCAGGTGAAAGTTGGATCACTTCCAGGACCGGCTCATATATTCCGTGGGGGTCCTCGAAAAGGACAGAGGGGACCAGGACGTTCGCCTTGCCTTCGCGGTATTTATTAAGGGTTTCAAAAACTCCATTTGGGGTGGACATCGCCATACTCCTTTGTGTGAGGGTGAAAATAGAGGTTACATTTGTGAAAAATCGGCTTACATTTTACCGGTCGATCGTCGCTGGATAATTAAATGTGGGCCTTGGCGGCCGTGTGTTGCCTATCGTTGTCGAAACGAATAGTACTCCCATGACGATTCCGATAGCCAACAGCAACGACACGGCAATTCCCACCGCGGCCCCAAAAGTTGATTTTTTTGAATTTTGCAGCATTCGCCCCTCCGATAATCTTGTTGTATTCAGCTATTTCTCGTTCGAGATCCTCGAACAGCTCTTTCGTTGTCATTCCAGTTGAATGCATAAGTTATCCCCCATGGCGTCGTCTGGACGCAGCTCACCTATTGGTGTTCATCCCGGAATTTCGTAAGGATGGGTTTGGTCGGCGACGGGGCGATTCAGATCCGAAGATATGCGCCCCGGACACCGACTTTTACCGGCACCGTGGGGATGTTCCCGAACAAACCCCGCCCTCTCACCGCCGAGACTCGGGTGTCTCGACTCGGGCATTCTTGCGCCTGCCAGGTGTTTTTTTAGTAAGCCCCCGGCCAACCCGGGGGCTATGCCGTGCGCTTCTCGGACTGATCGCTGCACGGTTAATGATTAAGTTTGCCAGCTCTTCACCGATTCGGTATGGAGGAAGCACACCCGGACAAATCGGCTACTATGACCGCCGCTGGCAAGAACGGTGAAGTTTTCCGGGTGCTTTGTTTGGAGCCCCCGGCAGGATTCAAACCTGCGTCAACCGAGTTACAAATCCGGCTCCCAATCAACTGGGCGACGGGGGCGATAAATCGAACCGACAAGTTTTTCTTTACAGTTGCCACCGCCCCGATGTGCGCCGCACTGTCGCAGGAGGTCGCTGTTTTACCCGGTTGAACCGCGGCCCATTAAGGTTGCCAGTGGTTCGCGTTGGGCTTATGGTTGGTATATAAACCAAAAAGGTTCATGTTGTCAACTTATAAAATGAACCAAATCGGTTTTTGTCGGGAGCCCCCGCCTTCCATCGGCCAAACGTATTGGGTCGGTGCGGGTGAGAGTTGACAGGTAATAGCGTATGCGCTATCATGCGCTCATGAAAAAGAATATTTTGGGCAATGCCTCCAATGTGTCGTTTGTTGATTTGCTGAATCTTTGCCGGCGGCATTTCGGGGAGCCAAGAATTAAGGGCAGCCATCATATTTTTAAGACGCCATGGAAAGGCGACCCAAGGATTAACCTTCAAAAAGATGGCAAGGATGCAAAGCCTTATCAGGTGAGGGATGTAATCCGGGCGCTTGAAAAACTAGGGGTGAAATATGGAGAATAATTTCGATAAATACACTTACCGGATTGTATGGTCAGCGGAGGATAATAGCCATATCGCAAGATGCTTGGAGTTTCCATCCTTATCGGCTCATGGCGATACACCGGCCAAGGCTTTAAGCGAAATAGAATTCGTTGTAAACGAAACGATTAAATGGCTACTGGAGGAAGGGGAGCCCGTGCCGGTGCCATTTGGAATGAAACCTTTTCGTGGCCATTTAACATTGAGGATTCCGGCTGAAAAGCATCGCGAGATTGTTATCAGATCGGCAGAAGAGGGTGTTTCGGTCAATAAGTTTATTCTGTCGAAATTGTAATCGTACCGTCCGGGTAAACGGCGCGGGTGAGAGGGATAAAGCGGGTTGGCGAATCGGGTTGACATAGTACCAGAATATGGTACTGTAAATTTATGAAACGGAAACATCAAAAGACGTTGGATCTCATTTTTTCAAGACCGGTAAGCGCCAATATAAAATGGGCAGACGTTGAAGCCCTATTGATTGATCTGGGGGCAGAAGTCAGTGAAAGAGAGGGTTCCCGTATTGGTGTTTTTCTGTTCGGACAAATCAGGGTGTTCCATAGACCCCATCCGTCACCGAATACGGATAAAGGGGCTGTGTCAAGTATCCGAAAATGGCTTCAAGAGAATGGGGTAATTCCATGAAAAATATAATGGAAATAGATGGGTACAAAGCGGTTATTCAATATGATTCTGAAAATGAAATCTTCAGGGGTGAATTTATAGAATTAAACGGAGGCGCGGATTTCTACGCCAAAGACATTAAGGGGTTGCGTAAGGAGGGGAAGATTTCGTTGAAAGTTTTTTTGGATATGTGCCGGGAAAAGGGAGTTGGCCCGGTTAAAAAGTTCTCCGGAAAATTTAATCTTAGAATCCCTACACAGTTGCACGCTAAAATAGCGACTGTCGCGGCTGCCGATGGTAAGAGTATCAACGTTTGGATTGTGGAAAAATTGAGCCGAATGGTTGATAAGAGCGTTTGAAAAAATAGGGTGCGCAACGCTATAACAAAAACCCCCGGCCGGATTAGCGGGCGGGGGCATCATAGATAGACGGTCTGATAACCGGCTATATTTAATTGGATCTTACTTCATTTTTAGCGCGTAATTGCTCAAATTCCTGCTTACCTTTAATATCAAAAGTGTAATAATTCACAGTCTCTTTTTTATTTATGGTATTGGCATCTATCGCCGCTTCCGGGATACCCCACACGACCGAAACCGGCCAACTTAAAAGGTTAAGAAATCCGTATAACCACTGACTTGATTCGTCTGTTCCGGAAGCGAGATAGAAATTACCGAACCCTGGGAGTATATTTAACACCCCGGCAGCGGCAGGGTGTTTAACCGCCGCCTCAGTATCTCGAAATGACAACCCAAAATTGACCCCCTGCGATAACCCAATTTTGACCCCCCTATCGTTAAATAAAAAGCCCTCATTACTGTCTCTATTTCAGGAAGGGGCTGTTTTTGCGTGATGGGAGGGGCT